>NZ_JBALQK010000097.1:0-22005 GCF_036965845.1 Bacillus sp. JJ1127
GTTATAATATTTTATAAATTTCACTTTACATACTATAATAGAACTATTATGATTTGCGAGTTGAATCTTTTTTGTTCTAACGTACCATTCCCCTTGCTACTTTCATTACAATTTAATGGCAGGGGCTTCTTACATGTTTAGCGATATAAGCATATTAAAAGTGATGAATTTGAATATTGCAGTAAAAAGCGTTATTTAGGAGGTGTTACTATGACGCATATACTAGTAATTGAAGACAATCCAGATATACAAGAACTAATACGGGAATTTTTGACCGCACAAAATTTTAAAGTTGATGTTGTAGGTGCTGGCACAGAGGGGATTCTTCTCTTTCAAAAGAATTCATATGATCTTCTCCTCCTTGACGTTATGTTACCAGATATAGATGGATATAGTATTTGTAAAATTATAAGAGGACAGTCTAATGTACCAATCATTATGTTAACAGGCTTACATAATGAAGAAAACGAAATTAAAGGTTTTGAACTAGGAATTGATGATTACATTACAAAACCTTTTCACTATGCCGTTTTCATCAAACGGGTTGAAGCTGTGTTAAGAAGAACAACTTCAACAGAGGTTGAAAATACGAATATACTACAATTCCATGAACTCATGTTAAATTCGACAGCGTATGCTGCCTATGTTCATGGTAATCAAATTGAACTAACAACAAAAGAATTTGAAATCATATATACGTTGCTACAAAATCGAGGGAACGTATTATCAAGAAGTGATTTGTTAAATAAAGTATGGGGCTACGAACATTATGGTGATGTGAGAGTAATAGATACACATATTAAAAATATAAGGAAAAAGTTAGGTATTCCTTATATTAAAACGGTGAAAGGCATTGGCTACAAAATCGACTCGTAAAAAAGAGAACATCACCAAAAATATTTTTATTAAAACTATGTTATTTTGTATCCTTTTATCACTTTGCCTTTATCAAATTATGTATTTTCTATTATCAAATTATGATAAAAAACAGCAAGGTCATTCTATAAATGCTGGAGAAGTGCAAAAAACAGAAAATGCACCATCCAATTCAAAGAATGCAGAAAGTAAAAGTGAACAAAATAAAGCATTTTCGGGAAACTCCCCCCAGCTTCCGCCTTCTAGTATAGATGTTCAAACTCTCTATACAGCACTCAGTCATATTTTACAAAATAACCAAAAGGCAAAAGCAAAAGAAAATGCACATACGCAGAGCCCTTCTGATAAACAAAACAAAAACGAATCACTTACACAACTAGAAAAGCAATCCGATAAAAATGTTGCTTCTGATGTAACAGATGCAAAAAACAAATCAAGTGATGATACCAATCTCACAGATGCATTAAAACAGCTTGCTCCGCGTATCGTAATTACAATGTTAACTATCTCACTGCTCGGTTCTTTAATTTATACAAAATTAATTGCCAAACCGTTTCAATATATGAGTGAAGCGTTAAAAGAAATTATGAACCTTGATTTTTCAGATAAACCACAGGTAAAAACGAGTACGCAAAAAGAAGATTATGATTTACAGACTATAGCTTTGCAAGCACAACATACTGTAAAAAACTTACATGAAACAAACAAGGATTTAAGAAGTGAATTGAAAAAAGAACAAGAATTAGAGAAATCTCGCAAAGAATTTGTGTCTATGTTATCTCATGAATTAAAAACACCAATCGCAGCCGTCATGGGGCAATTAGATGGAATGATTCATGGGATAGGCGCCTATAAAGATCGGGATAAATATTTAAAGCGCTCCTATGAGATGATGCAAGATATTAACATTTTAACAGAAAAAATGTCAGAATTATCCAAAATACAAAACCCTCAATTCACACCACATTTAGAAATTATTCCTTTGTCAACCATTATTGAGGATGTTATGAAGAAAGTAGATTATTTCGTAAATGTGAAGCAGTTAAAGATTCAATCTAATATTAAGCAAGATGTACAAATTTTAGCTGATCATAAGTTTATTCAAACAGCTATTTTTAACATTATTTCAAATGCAGTTCACTATACAATTGATCATCAGCATGTATACATAAAGCTATATGAGAAACCAAATAGTTATGCATTAGAAGTGTTAAATACAGGCACACAAATTGACGAAGAAAAATTAGCTCATTTATTTGAACCTTTCTATCGTGCAAATCCTGGAAAACATGGTTTAGTACAAGGAAGTGGTCTAGGTTTATATATTGTAAAACAAATATTAGATAAGCATCAGTTTCCTTATGGGATTCAAAACACGCCCCAAGGCGTAAAATGTTCTATCGTTTTCCCAAAAGCAATGTAAAGGAGATTTGACTCTTCTTACGCTTCGAAATACAATAGGAAATAGAATTTCATACCCAAACTCATATTCCTTGATGAGTGGCGGAATTTTGTAGAGATCTGACTCTGTTTCGTTCGCCCGTTGTCCTTAGTTGGACAGCGGGCGTTTTTTATTTGCAAAGGGGGATTTTTATGGAGAAATGTAAGTTTTCATTATTAGTTTTATTTGGAGCCTGTAGCTACGGCGTGCTTTCTACTATTTTCAAACTCGGCTTTATGAATGGATTTTCTTCACACCAGCTATTAGGAGGGCAATATGTATTTGGATGGATCGGCTTGTTACTGCTCGTTCTTTTCTTTTCACGGCATACAGTGCCCAAAAAGCAAGCATTCTCCTTATTAGCTGTCGGAACAACAATGAGTATGACTGGTATTTTCTATGCCATTTCTGTGGAGGAATTACCTGCTTCCATTGCCGTTGTTCTACTTTTTCAATTCACATGGATTGGGGTAGTCATTGAAGCAATCGCAAATAAAACATTCCCAAGCCGCGAAAAAATCATATCTATTATTATTTTATTTACGGGAACATTATTTGCTGGCGGTGTCTTTGAAGGGCTTGGACAAAATTTTTCAGCAAAAGGCATTATCTTTGGATTACTAGCTGCTGTTTCTTTTTCCTTTTATGTCTTTGCAAGCGGACGCGTTGCGACAAATGTACCGCCCTATATAAAAAGCTTTCTCATGACAACAAGCGCTACACTTATTGTCTGCTTATTCTTCCCACCAACATTCTTAACTGATGGTGCCTTGCAAGCTGGATTATGGAAATACGCTTTCTTTCTAGGGCTCTTCGGCGTTGTTGTGCCGGTCATTTGCTTCTCAATTGGTGTACCAAAAGTAGGAACAGGACTAGGAACAATCTTAGGTGCAGCTGAACTACCAACAGCGATTATCGCTTCCATTACACTTGTTCATGAAGCTGTATCAATGATGCAGTGGTTTGGTATCGCTTGTATATTACTGGGAATTTTTGCGCCGCAACTTCTTACTGCAAGAAAAGAGAAAACACGTTCAATCAACCAAAGCATCTAAAAAAGAGCACATGATGTGCTCTTTTCACTTCTGTGTCCCACATAACTTTGCAACTTCTATTTCAATTTGCCCTATATAAAATTCGCAATAAGATACACACAATTATAGATTGTTTCTTCACATAAATCAGGGGCTTCTTCTCTTTATTTCCACAGCTGCTTTTCATCAAAATATTTATTTACAAAACGCACTGCTTCAAAGATTGTTTCTAATGCTACTTTAAAATGAGCTTGCTCAATAGCAGCTCCTACACTGCTATATAACTCTTCTACCTTTTTCTCTAATCCTTTCTTTATCGTTCCTTTTGGCACGATACCATCATAATATTTCTCAATGAACTTCAATGTGCGATTCACAAAGTTCCCATATGCTCCTAACAATTCACTGACTATAAATAAATTCACACCAAGAAAAGTCTGTATCACGATTTTCTGGTGCATTCACTGTTAAAAAATAACGAATGGAATCAGGATCATATCTTTCTAATATACCTGGTACCCATACTGCCCACTTTTTACTTGTTGATAATTTTCGTTTTTCAATTGTTGAATACTCATTGGAAACGATATGACGCGGGAGTGCTTTTTCTCCAAAGAAAAAAGGAATTATAATCTTCCTTACGAATATTTATATGTTCAGAAAAGGGAGTGATTTCATTGGATCAACAACAATTAAGTACCGTAAATAAAAAAAGTTGGAGTGCAGCCGCCTATGAAGCCTGGATCAATCGGCACGGTACGCCAAAAGAATATGCAAAAAAACTCATGCAAGATTCTGCCCAGGAAGTAGCCTACTACTTACCTTACATACAGAATCTCCACGGAAAACGGATTATCAATTTACTCGGCTCAAAGGGAAATAAAGCTGTCGCATTCGCCCTACTAGGCGCTAACGTAACCGTTGTAGATATTTCTGAAAGCAACGCAAAGTATGCAAATGAACTAGCAAATGCTGCTGGGGTTTCTATTGAATACATCGTTTCAGATGTATTAGAAATTACTCCTTCTAAAACATTCGATGTTGTTTTGTTAGAGCTAGGTGTACTCCATTATTTTTTAGATTTGAAGCCGCTCTTTACATGTATCTCACAATTATTATCTGACGGTGGTATTTTTATACTTCGTGATTATCATCCTGTTTATACAAAATTATTAGCAATAGATCATCCCTCGTTTCAAGCAAACGGTGATTATTTTTATGAAGAACTGATTGAAAATGATGTTGCCTACAGCATGCTACTTGATGAAGCGCAGCAAGAATCATTACCAAAAACGAAAATTCGCCGCTGGACATTAGGAGAAATCATTACAGAAATCGCGCAGACAAATCTCCGTATTGAAAAACTTATTGAAGAACGCGGTTCCCATCAAAGATGGGTCTTCCCTTCTTCTGCACCAGAAGGAATAGAAGAACGCATTCCGGGGCTATACACATTAATCGCTACAACTTAAAAAAAAGCCTCATACGAAGAAAATAAAATGCACCTACCATTATACAGACGGGTGCATTTGTTTATTTTTATGTTCGTTTGATACAATAAGAAGCAATAAATTTCATTTGTCACGGATTAAAGATGTAAGATTGTAAAAATAAAACTTGAAAACATTGGGAATCTATAGTAATATCATAAACGTACTATTTGACCATTATATTCATTCAGTCATTTTTTGGAGGTGAAAACGTGGCAATTGATCGAAAACGAGCAATTATTGAAGCGGCAACAAAGTCTTTTTCTGCATTTGGTTATAAAGCAACAACAATGGACCAAGTTGCAAAGCTTGCCAACGTTGGAAAAGGGACAATTTATACGTTTTTCAGAAATAAGGAAGAGCTGTTTGGTGAAATCATTTCCAATCTAATTGCAGAAATGAAGCAAGTAGCAGAAATGGCAATTGATTCAAATGTACCATTTTTTGAAAACGTACACCGTGCTTTATATCGTATTTTAGAATTCCGTAAAGATCATCAACTCATGATTAAGCTCATTCAAGAAGAACGAGATATGGGAACAAAAGAAGTACAAGATGTGATGAGACAATTGGATTTGACAATTATTACGTTTATTAAATCTCGCCTTGAAGTTGCAATTGCAAAAGGTGAGATTGCAGAATGTGATCCAGAAATTACAGCATTTATTATGCTTCGTTTATATGTATCACTCATTTTTGATTGGGAAAAACATCATGAACCGTTAGAAAAAGAGCATATCGCTGAACTTTTTGAATTATATTTATTAAAGGGATTGTCAAAATGAGATAATCCTCTTATTATTATAAATTATGACTGATTGAACGTTACGGTCATAATTTAACAAATAGGAAATTGTAAGAAGATAACAACACATACGAGAGGATGAATTGGTAGTTATTTTCTTCTTTTTTTTACAAAAATGACCAATTGAACAAATCGGTCAATATTTTAGAGGGAGGGACAAACGATGCGTGGATTGAAACTGCTTGGAAAAGAGTTTGCTACGATTATCAGAAGCAAGAAAATCTTAGTTCCAATTATTGCAGTCTTATTTATTCCAGTATTGTACGCTGGTATGTTCTTATGGGCGTTTTGGGATCCATATAGCCAATTAGATGATTTACCAGTTGCAGTTGTAAACCTTGACAAAGGTGTAGTGTATAATGGAAAACCGATTGAAGCCGGTAAGGAACTTGTTGATAATTTGAAAGAAAATAAAAGCTTCAAATGGGAGTTTGTCAGCGAGAAAACAGCAAAAAAAGGGATGGACGATCGTAAATACTACATGACGATCCGCATTCCAAAAGACTTCTCTGAAAATACAACAACACTGTTGGATGCAAACCCTAAAAAATCAAAACTAGAGTACATTCCAAATGAGAGCTTAAACTTCTTATCTTCACAAATTGGCGGATCAGCTATTGAAAAAATCAAAAGTGAAGTATCAAATTCGGTAACGAAAACGTACGCTGAGACAATGTTTGATTCATTAAAAGATGTTTCTAAAGGTTTTGCTGATGCAAGTGAGGGAGCTGGTAAGCTTCATGATGGAACGAATCAATTAAAAGATGGCTCACAGCAAATCACAGATGGTTTAGGTGAATTATCTAAGAAAACGAATAATGGATTGAACCAATTAGCAACTGGTTCTAATCAAATTACGAATGGCTTAGGTGAGTTGAATAGTAAAGTAAGCGCAATGCCAGGTGGAGTGAATCAGTTATTAAACGGTTCACAACAAATCACAGATGGTTTAGGAAAATCAGTTACTGGTTCTCAGCAAATTGCAGGAGGTTTAGGAGAAACAGTTACTGGTTCTCAGCAAATTGCGGGAGGTTTAGGTCAATTTGTAAATCCAAAAGGAGAATTTCAAACAGGCCTCAATACGCTTTCTAAAGGTTCTAATCAGTTAGCGAATGGTCTTGGTCAACTTCAAGGTGGTCAAGAAAAATTAGCTGCTGGAGCAACAGACATACAAAAAGGTATTCAAGATACAAATGCGGGCTTAAAAAAATCATTAGCCGGTGTAACAGATATGCAAAGTAAGTTACCAGAGCTAACAAAATGGTCTGAAAAAGTAAGCAATGGAGCAAATGATCTAGCTCAAGGTGTATCGCAATGGAAAGAACAAGCTGATAAGCTAAGTACTGGTGCAAATACAACAGCAGATGGAGCAAAAGCTGTTGCTGATGGCTTAGCGGCGCTAAATGGAAAATTGAAAGACTTACCTGAAGAAGATAAGCAACAACTACAACAACTCATTGCAATGAGTCAAAAAGTAGCCGCAGGTACATCAGAGGTTGCACAAGGTGCACAAGGACTTGCTGGAAAAGAAGGTGCTGGAAAAATTCAAGAAGGAGCCCAGCAAGTTGCCGGTGGAGCAAAAGCTGTTCACGACGGCCAAGTTTCATTACAAGCTGGTGTCGGTGCATTGAAAGATGGGCAGCAACTGCTTGTAAACGGTACAAATAAATTAGCAGAAGGGCAACAATCATTTGTAGCAAACTCCCAAACTTTTGGTGAAAAATTAAAAGAAGCAGCGACTGGTGCAAGTGCTATAAATGGTGGTTTAGGTCAACTCTCTAATCAAGCGACAGCAGGCTTAGGTCAGTTGTATACTGGAGCAAATAAATTAGCAGGTGGCTTAGGTCAATTATCTACAGGAGCAAACGAGTTAGCAGGTGGCTTAGGTCAGTTAGAAAATGGCTCCGGAAAAATGACAGGCGGTTTAAACGAACTTGCAAGCAATGCTGGCCCACTCGCAAACGGAGTAAATGCTTTATTTGATGGATCGCAAAAAATTTCAGGCGGACTAGGTCAATTCGTAGATCCAAAAGGAGATTTCCAAAGCGGTTTAGCTCGTTTACAAGACGGTTCAGGTCAAGTAACGAATGGACTAGGTGAAGCCAATGACGGTTCAAAAGAACTTGCAACAAAACTTGGCGAAGGCGCTGAGAAAACAAGTGAAACAAAAGGTGACGAGAAGAAATATGAAATGTTCGCTAATCCAGTGAAAGTGAACACTGAGAAAACGGCAGAAGTTCCAAACTACGGAACAGGCTTTACACCGTACTTCCTATCTCTTGGTTTATTCGTTGGGGCACTGTTATTATCTATCGTGTTCCCATTACGCGAAACAGTTGGTATACCAAAATCAGGATTTAGTTGGTTTATTAGTAAGTTTGGTGTACTTTTTGCAGTTGGTGTGATTCAAGCACTTGTTGCGGATGCAGTATTACTGTTCTGGTTAGGTGTTGAAGTACAAAGTATTCCATACTTCGTATTATTTAGTATTATTACAAGTTTATCATTTATTACGTTAGTTCAATTCTTAGTAACCACTTTCAGCGATGCAGGACGCTTCATTGCGATCTTGACATTGATTTTACAGTTAACAACAAGTGCGGGTACATTCCCTCTTGAGTTAATTCCGAAACCACTGCAAGTCTTTAACGCATGGTTCCCGATGACATATTCTGTATCAGGATATAAAGCGGTTATTTCAAGCGGAGATTTCAGCTTTATGTGGCAAAATGCAGGCATTTTAATGATTTTCATTGTTCTGTTATCACTTGGAACAATTGGAACATTAACTTGGATGCATAAGCGTCAATACGGAAAACTTGCGGAAGCAGAGTAAATGAAAGAAGCTGTCCCAAAAGGTCGTTGAATAACGACCTTTTGGAGGCAGCTTTTTATTTTTACTTTTATATTTAAATATCTAGTTTTGGGTTATTATGATGATTTAGGCCTATCATTGCGGCTCTTTTGCTATTTGATTACTTATTGCTGCCCATTTCGGTTAGCGGAATCATGCAAAAAAGGATCCCTTTACGGATAGGATCCTTTTTCACATGCTTAACGCATATAAGTTGAGGTTGGAGATTACCATAATTCTGTAGAATAGGACACAAGGTATTTCAACATTTTTCTCTGACTTACGTAGTCAAAAGGGGTATGACCAACATAACGAAGAGTAACGTTTTTTGTTGATATTGATAATCGTTATCAACTAATTAGAAGTATACATGATGTTTTCTAAAAATACAATCGTATTTCATATTTTATCTAAAAATTTTTCTCGGCCAAATGTAGACATTTTCTGAACATTCATGCACATAAAATATTCTTCTTCCATTATCTGCTATACTTCTATTGAACAGATTAACAACTTTACAATAAGAAAATCTTTAATCTTGTTCCTTATATGCTAAAATCATAATAAACAGTTTTAAAGGTGGGGGATAATTATGAAATATGTTGGAATTCGAAAAAAGCTACTCTTCATGCTCTTAGGTATTTGTTCATTATTTAGTATTGCACTAATTATTATTCTTACATTTGCTACGACCCAAGCACGTGAAGCAGACACCCTAGAACATGATGTTTCACGAAGAGCAGCTATTTTAAAAGACCGTGGTGATTGGTTTCAAGCACAAGTTGCTGGTTTACAAGAATACTTACTATCACATGACCAAAAAGGATTAGAGAAATTTAATAGCGAAGGAAAAAAATTAGCCGATACACGTAAAGAAGTAACGAGTGATAAAAGCATTCCAGAAGGGATGAGAGAAGCTATCTTAATGGGAGGAAAATGGCGTAGTGTAATAGATAATGAAGTGCTTCCACTTGCACGTGAAGGTAAATGGGAGGAAGCATCAAAAATTGCAATGGAGCAAACTGATGTTGTCAATGATCTTTTAAATCGATTTACAAAATATGCAAATGATGAAAGAGAAAAACAAAACCAATTAATTGAGAGCATTCATAACTCAACAAAATTCATTCAATATGTAATTGTTTTTTCACTTATTATATGTACAATCCTCGCCATTCTACTAGCATGGTGGTTCTCTGGTAAACTCGTTAAGCCAATCCACCAAATCGATTCCAAATTAAAAGAATTAGCTTCTAAGGAGGGCGACTTAACTGCAAGATTAGATGTAAACAGTAAAGATGAACTTGGTGATATTGCACATTCCTTTAATCAAATGCTCGGTAATTTGCAACATATTATTCAGCAAGTTCAACAAACATCTACAAATGTGAAAGAGGCATCTGTCAGTATGTTTACAACAACAACCGATTCTATGGATGCTGCATCACAAATTCAAGCTACAATGCAAACACTTGACCATAATATTCGCTCACAAGTGTCCAGTATCGAGGAAAGTTCAACAGCAATGGATGATATGTCCACAAGTGTGCAACGTATCGCAGAATCCGCTTCTTCTGTTGCACAACTAGCCGTGACAACTTCCGAAAAAGCTGATGATGGCGGAAAAGTGATTGAAAAATCAATTTCACAAATGAATACAATACATGATGCAGTCAATGCTACATCCAAAGTGGTCGAACGTCTCATTACACATACAAAGCATATCGATACAGCTGTGCAATCTATTTCTAATATTGCGGAACAAACAAATTTATTAGCTTTAAATGCATCCATTGAAGCTGCCCGTGCTGGTGAGCAAGGAAAAGGATTTGCAGTTGTAGCAGATGAAGTTCGCAAGCTTGCCGAACAATCTAAAACAGCCGCAACAGATATTAATCATTTGCTTCGTCAAATCCAAGATGACACACAAGCAGCCAATAACATGATGACACAAGGACAGTCAGAAGCATCCCAAGGAATCACAGTTATTCGTACCGCTGGCTCTTCTTTTACAGCAATCGTTAACCACATTAATGAAGTTTCTACGCAAATGCAAGAAATGTCTGCGACTGCTGAAGAAATGGCTGCAAGTGCTGAAGAAATGAATGCATCCTTAAATAGCATCGCTTCTATTTCAAATGAGGTTGCAGCTGAAACAGCTCAAACATCACATTCAGCCGGCACACAAGCAAACGTTATGAAAGAAGTCGCAACAAAATCATCAGAAATGAAAGCTACCGCTCAAGACCTAGAAGCACTTGTTTCTCATTTTAAAACAATTTCATAATTCAAATCATCTTCAAAAGAGAGGCTCTTTAACAGCCTCTCTTTTTCTATTATCTTCCGCATATTAAAAAGACATAAATATGTGCTTACAAAGGACATATTATACCTTCCTCTATACGCAACTGTCTGCTATAATTCCTAGTGGAAGAAAAAAGCTTTATTCCAAAATAAAAAGGAGTAGGGCTTTCTTTTGGTTTTATATATAAGGTAATCTTAATAAAATAATTTTTAAAAGGAGGTTTTATCATATGAGTTTTATCAGTATTCGTAAAAAACTGATGTTCATGATGATAACAACTTGTGCTTTATTTGGCATTGCATTAGCTTTTATTTTATTTTTTGCTATTGATCAATCACATAAAGCCGAAACATTACAAAGCGATATCTCTCCTCTAGCAACAGAATTTGCAGAACGCGGGGATGCTTATCAAGTACAACTTTCTGCTCTAAGAGGATATTTATTACAGCATGATCAAGCAGAACTAGATAAATTTCATGAAATGAGCAAACGTCTAGAAGATACGAAAGATAAACTTCTTTCTAACTCTCATATCTCTCAGCAAGTAAAAGATACAATGCAGTCAGGCTCCACTTGGAGGCAATTTATTGACGATAAAGTCGTTCCTCTTACAAAAGACCAAAAATGGGAAGAAGCGGTACAACTTGCTTCAACAGAAAATGGCACTGTCTATAAAGTAATTGGTGATTTCACAAACTATAGCAATGAACAGGCGAAAATACGTGACCAATCTATTCAACAAATTGACCAAACATCCTTAATAATTGAATCTATTGTTTTCTTATCCCTTGTGATCTGTAGTATTGCTGCTATTATTCTTGCATGGTGGTTCTCTGGTAAACTTGTTAAACCAATTCAACAGATTGATACAAAACTAAAAGAATTGGCATCTCAAGGCGGTGATTTAACAGGCCGTTTACACGTAAACAGCAATGATGAAATTGGCGAAATCGCAACTTCCTTTAATAAAATGTTAGAAAACTTACAACATATTATTAGTCAGGTTCAAAAAACATCTATTGAAGTACAACATGCTTCTGAAAATATGTTAGAAAAAACAAGTACATCACGAGAGGCAACAATACAAGTTCAAAATACAATGTCTCATTTAGAAACGAGCATTCAATCACAAACTTCCAGCATGGAAGAAAGCTCAACGGCAATGGATGATATGGCTATTAGTGTTCAACGTATTGCTGAATCTGCTTCATCTGTCGCAGAGCTAGCCGTCGCTACTTCTGAATATGCGAATGACGGCAGTGCAGTCATTCAAAAATCTATTACACAAATGACAACAATCCATGAAGCAGTCAATGCCACATCACAAGTGGTCGAACGTCTAATCACCCATACAAAGCAGATTGATATGGCAGTACAGTCAATCTCTAATATTGCTGAACAAACAAACTTACTTGCTTTAAATGCTTCCATTGAAGCTGCTCGCGCTGGTGAACAAGGAAAAGGATTTGCGGTTGTAGCGGATGAAGTTCGCAAACTTGCAGAACAATCCAAAACTGCTGCAACAGATATTAACCAACTGCTACATCAAATTCAGAACGATACGGAAACAGCAAACTCCATGATGTCTCAAGGACAAGCTGAATCATCTGAAGGAATTCATGTAATTCGTGAAGCTGGTACTTCCTTTACAACCATTGTAGGACAGGTGAACCAAGTCTCCACGCAAATACAAGAAATCTCCGCGACTGCTGAAGAAATGGCTGCAAGTGCTGAAGAAATGAACGCTTCTCTCAATAATATTACTGCCATCGCTAATGAAGTATCGTCTGAAACAGCTCAGACTGCTCAATCAGCTGAGAAAAAAGTTATCGTTATGAATGAAATGGCTTCTACAGCAAAACAAATGAAACAAACAGTAGAAGAATTAGATACACTCGTATCTCGTTTTAAAACAGAGTAGTTCTCTTATACAAGCATTTCTTTGTAAAAAGAATGCTTGTATTTTTTTATCATGTATTTCCTTAAGGTTTTCGGTATATACACACAATACGGTTCACTTTCTAAATAATCTCCTGTCACTGCATATGTTCTTGCACGAGAGCCTCCACATATATAACGGTACTCACACTTTCCGCACTTCCCCTTATAATTATCTGGATTACGTAATGCTTGAAAGATGGGAGAATCACGATAAATATCTCGCAAACGATTTTCTCTCACATTCCCTGCTCTTACTGGTAATAATCCACTTGGATATACATCTCCAATATGTGAAATGAATACAAATCCATTTCCATCATTCACACCTTTTGGTGCCCTGCCTAAACCGTCTATTTTTCCAGTTAAACCATTTTGCAGCGCATATTCATACCGAATTGCATCATCTCTTTTGCTCTCTCTGTTTTTTTGCTGCATAACAACGCGGCGATAGTGCTGGGCTGCTGTTGTCTTTATATCAAACGATGCTATTTTACCTATTTCATATAACTTCCGAAATACAAGTTCATGTTCTACTGGTGAAATCATATCAGCAATGTTACCTCTGCCAGTTGGAACAAGAAAAAAGACACTCCATAGTACGCCGCCTAGTTTCTCAACAAGCGCTGCCATTTTCTCCACTTCATGAATATTATATTTAGAGATTGTTGTATTTACTTGCACAGGAATTTGTAACTCATTTAAATACTGAATGGCTTCCATCGTAAGCTGAAAAGACCCTTCTGTCCCCCGAAAACGATCATGTGTCTCAGCTGTAGCACCATCAATACTAAAGGCCCAGCGTGCAAGTCCCACCTCTTTTGCTTTTAAAATGGCTTCTTTCGTTACATTCGGAGTCGCACTAGGTGTCATCGAAACACGTAACCCTTTTTGAATTGCATAATCTGCCAGCTCATAAATATCTTCTCTCATTAGGGGATCTCCACCTGAAAAGACTAGCATCGGTTCATTCATTTCATATATTTCATCAATCAAATTCTTTCCTTCATCAATATTTAATTCCCTCGGGTCTCTCCTATACTGTGCTTCAGCCCGGCAATGCAAATATTTCAATTCACAAGCACGTGTAACTTCCCATATCACAATAAAAGGATTTTCATTATAGTCCATCTTTAAAATCTCTCCTTCCTTATACTTATCATCAGTATAAGAAAGTTCCTCCAAAAACACTGTGAGCTATTTCACTGCATCTTTATCTTATTTCCTTTATAATGAGAATGGATATCATTCATATTAGGGGTGTTGTGCATGTCACAAGAATTCGAAGAGAAATTATATGCCAATTTAGAAGCTGTTATTGATCCTGAACTAGGGGTTGATATTATCAATCTCGGATTAGTATATGACGTTACAGCAGATGAGAATAACAATGCTGTCATTACAATGACAATGACTTCTATCGGTTGCCCAATGGCTGGACAAATCGTTTCAGATGTTAAAAAAATACTATCAACAAATGTACCAGAAATCAATGAAATAGAAGTGAATGTAGTTTGGAATCCACCTTGGTCAAAAGAGCGCATGTCACGTATGGCGAAAATCGCTCTAGGTATCCGTGATTAAATGCAGAAAAAAGACCTGACAATCGAGTCAGGTCTTTTCCATTTCTATTATTTTACTCCTACTGCATCATAAGCTTTCGTTACAGCTTGTACCGCTTTAGAGTTTTTACCATATAAATCTTCTGCAGATTGAATTGCAGCTTGGCGCATCATTTTAAAGTTGGAGTTTGCAGTTAAATATTTTGTAAGCGCATGATAGTAAATTTTTTCTGTTGCTTCGCGACCAACACCAGCAACTTTCACACCGTAATGCTCGCCACCTTCAGACACTAAATATGCCGCCTTGTTATTGATACTACTGTTAATATGAACGCCGCCATTATCATATGGTCCTGTGTAGCGTTTACTGTAATGATCTGGATAACCTTCTCCAGGCTTTAATGGATTCGGAATAGATGCTGGATCTTTCAGAGAACGAAGGGCATCTCCTTCGATACCAGGTGTGTAAATATCAGCACCTAGATCCCAGCTTTTTTTCTCAACCATTACACCCATAATATCGGATACTGATTCATTTAATGCACCTGACTCATTTTGGTATACAAGGTTCGCCGTATGCTCTGTTACAGCATGTGTTAACTCATGCCCAATAACATCTAATCCTGCAGATAATGGAATAAATGTTGTTCCATCTCCATCACCATACATCATTTGCACACCATTCCATGCTGCGTTATTCCACCCTTCACCTACGTGAACAGAAGAAATTAACTTCGCGCCTTGATTATCGAAAGAATTACGGTTAAATGTCTTTTTATAATAGTCATATACTTTTCCTGCGTTCACATGCGCATCAACAGCAGCTTTATCTTCAAAGAACTTTGATTTACTTTCTACTTCATCACCTGTGTATCCAAGCCATTGTGATAAAAGATTAAATATATTCTCGTCCATATTATCTGCGTTAAACGTATGAACACCTTTCCCACGTTTGCCATCAAATAAATTGAACGCTCCTGTTTTCTCATCTTGAGCAATCTCAAATGATTGTTTGTTTCCTAGCACACCATAACCAAATCCAGTAATTTGATCAATGGCATTATATTTCTCAATGACATTTCCATTTGTTGCATCAACAAAATAATGCCAATATCCTGGTGCTGGTTTTGAAATCGATGCTTTTACAAGATAGGCAAGATAGTACTTCCCATCTTTTTCATACACATACAAATCTTTTTTCACACCATCATATTTATTCACTTTACCAATTTGTTTTTCAATATCAGCTTTTGCGACATTTACAGCTTGTTCATTTGTAATGTTCGCTGCAGTTGGAATATTTTTATCTTCTAAATTCGGGATAACTTGTCCGAAAAATGCTTTCACATTATTATCTTTATCAAGCGCAACTGTTTGATCTGATCCATACACAGGAATATTATTATGTTTTTCAACTAACTTCACATGTGTTGTACCTGATTCAGCATCCTTTTCCTCCCCAACAATGTTGAAATGTTTCTCTATATTTCCTGCTAGTTTAAACATGTCTTTCTTACTCTCTAAATACTGAAATACGGTTTCTTTTTTATCTAACCCTTCTGGTGCTTTCCATTCCTCACCTATGTAAGCTGGTGTTTTAAATTCTTGGTGATATTGAATTTGTTGCTCTTCCGCTTGTGTTTTCGTTGCCCCAAATGCACCAAATCCCCCAATAATAACAGATAAAGCCAATACTGATGAAACGACTTGCTTTTTCAATCTAACACTCCCCATTCCCCAAAAATTTTTGACACTTTTATACATTTCTGAAAAACAAAAATGATACCTGCCCAAAAATATTGAGAAATAGTTTCCTTACAATTCCATCCAAAAAGGGAGCATCCTGTTAGATGCCCCCTTCTTCATTCATTATTGTTTCTTCATTTCAATTGCTAAATAATGAGATTGCTCTTTCGCTTGAATGTGAATATCTTCTTCGACCACTTCTGCTGCATCACGCATCACAAGTGTCTCACCATTTACAACGCCACTTCCTTCAATTTGCACAAGATAAACTTGGCGTCCTTCACTAACAGGGAAGCTAATCTCTTTTCCTGCTTCTAAAGATAGAGAATATAAATTTGCATCTTGATGGATTGCAATTGGTGCATCGCCATCAACTGGAGACACCATATGGAACCATGTATTTTCACGCTCGCTCCAATCAAATTTAAACTCACCGTAATTTGGTGTATGCCCAGCACGATCTGGTAAAATCCAAATTTGTAATAAACGCAATGTCTCATTTCCTAAATTGTGTTCACTATGAAATACACCTGTACCTGCACTCATATATTGAACATGCCCACGCTCAATTGTACCACGATTTCCCATGCTATCTTGGTGTGTTAATTCTCCATCTACAACGTAAGAAATAATCTCCATATCGCGATGCGGATGCATATCAAATCCTGTTTGTGCGGCTACTAAATCATCATTAATAACACGAAGCGCTCCAAATCTCATATTGTCTGGATTGTAATAATCCGCGAATGAAAAATGAAAATGTGTATTTAACCAGCCGTGATTTGCTCTTCCCATATTTTTATGATCAATTTTTTCAAACATATCCTTCACCTCATATTATCTCGAATTCGAGATATTTATTTTAAATTTTTTTATTGTAACTTTCGAAATAATTCTAATAATTGCTTTTGCTCATTGCGATCTAGCTTACCAAATTGTTCTGCTTGAAATGTCTCTTGCGGCGGAACAGCTTCTTCATATAAAGCTCTTCCCTTTTTTGTTAACGAAAGATATTTTGTAGTGCCTTCCTGTTCTCGCCTAATCCAATCAAGCTGCTCCATCTTATTTAAGAGCTGCGTAATATTCCCTTTTGTAACAAATAGCTTCTTTCCAAGTTCCTGCTGTGTTAATCGATCTTGTCCTCCGATTTGAGCTAAAACATCAAATTGTGCAGCAGATAAACCCCATTTTTTCAAATGCTGATTTGTCTCGCGAACGCTTCTGTTATAAAAGCGCGATAAACGGAACCATAATAATAATCCAAGTCTTTCTTCTGCTTTCATTCCATCACCTCGCTTGTTTGATACAATTAGTTTAGAACTAAACTTTATAAATGTCAACTACTTTACTTTAGTAAGTTACAAACCAAGTCATAGTGATGTTTGCACCACTATGCCTTAGTTTACATTCCTTCTCATATATTCATTCATTTTACGCTCCGCGAATGCACGAGCATCTTTCTCAATCCACCGTACCTCATACACTTCTTTTTCCACATACAATACGTTATTCTCATGCTGCATCGAATGCCGAAATTCATGTAGTAAAGTTTTGAGCACTTGCTCATATCGTTCCCACATACAAACAAAAATTACTTGTTTTTCTTTATGATAAAAACCGTTCAAAGGAAATAAAAATTCTTCTTCCTCTTCTCCTAATTTTACAAGTACGTCATTTGTATCACACGTATCGCAAAAAATAACTGGGACTTCTCGTCTCTCAATCAGTGAAAATACATCCTTTTTCACCTGCTGAATATCCCACGGAAATTCTGAGTCCAGCACGTACCAATTCCCAGCTTGCTGATATACGTTTTGAAACTGGAGTTCCATTGCCCTCCATTCTCCTTTCTAAATTCCCTTTTTCTATATATATGCCACCATATAGGAAAAAATAAACACATATTGCAATATAAAGTGAAACTTTAATCAATGGGATTTTTCTTCATCCCCACTGATGATTAGCCCTCATCAATCAGGCTTTTACGGACAGAGTAACATTATATCTAATTAAGGAAATATTAAAAAATAATGTTTGAAAAAGGCTTGATTTATATCGTTTACTATATTATAATAATTATAAATTAGTAAACGATATAACATAATAACTCAAAAGGAGATTGATCATATGAACACACAAGTAATCACAGTATTAAACAAACAGGTAGCAGACTGGAACGTATTATTTACAAAACTACACAACTTCCATTGGTATGTAAAAGGACCTCAATTCTTTACACTTCATGAGAAATTCGAACAATTTTATACAGAAGCAGCTGGACATATCGATGAAATCGCAGAACGTATTTTAGCAATTGGTGGTAAACCAGTCGCAACAATGAAAGAATACTTAGAACTATCTTCTGTTCAGGAAGCAGCTTACGGAGAAACTGCCGAAGGGATGGTTGAAGCAATTATGAAAGACTACGGAATGATGTTAGATGAATTGAAAAAAGGGATGGAAATCGCACAAGGCGCTGACGATGAAATGACGTCTGATTTACTACTTGGCATCTACACAGAACTAGAGAAACACGCTTGGATGCTACGTGCATTCTTAAATTAATCCGAAAAACAAATATAAAGGCATCCCAAAACGAGAGGGATGCCTCTTTTTATATACGCTGTATTTTTCCAATTAAACACGTAAAAATACGCATGTTCTTTTCTATGAAAAAGGAACATGCGCTTTTCATTCGATTGCTTACTTATTGGATTATGATAGCTGTTTCCACTTATTCCCCATTACAGGTCGTTCATAACTTTTCATGTTCGCCAATAACTCTTCAGCAGTAGTTGCTGAAACAATTAACCCTTTGTTTGATGGATTCATAAATCCTTCTTCTGCAGCACGATCGACCATTTGCAGAATTGGACTATAAAAATCTTTAATATTTAATATCCCAACAGGCTTGTCATGAATTCCAATTTGTGACCAACATACAACCTCGAATAACTCTTCAAATGTTCCATAGCCACCTGGTAAAGCGATAAAAGCATCAGCAAGTTCTCCCATTTTCGCTTTACGCTCATGCATTGTTTCCACTTCAATAAGTTCCGTTAACCCTTTATGAACAATCTCTCCGCGGAATAAACCACGCGGCATAACACCTGTTACACGTCCGCCTAAACGCAGCACTTCATTAGCTATCTCACCCATTAAACCAACACATGAACCACCGTATACTAATTCACAATTATTTTGCACAAGTAATTCCCCAAGCTTAATTGCTTGTTCCTTAAATTCAGGTCGTTCTCCTAGATTCGAGCCCGCAAACACACAAACCTTTCTCATATCCACACCCCAAAACCATATATTGTCATGTTACAATGAATATTGTACAACATATTGAGGGGATGAGAAAGAAATGGATATTGCCGAATTTCAAAGATGGGTTGAGGAATTTTACGAAAAACGAAGCTGGTCACAGTATAACTCTTTTATTCGCTTAAATTTCTTAACAGAAGAAATTGGAGAAGTTTCACGAGTTGTGCGTGCCATCGAAATTGGACGTGATCGCCCAGATGAACAAGCAAAGCAAACAGAGGAATTAAAAATGGAATTAAAAGAAGAACTTGGGGATGTACTTGCCAATCTCATTATTCTTTCTCAAAAATATGATTTAGACTTACAAGATATTATGGAAGCACATGTGGAGAAGCTGTCTAAACGTTTTGAAGAAAGTAAATGAGAACATTTATCAATTGTGATATAATGGTTCCGACAACATACAAAGGAGAGAATTTATGTTATCTACTAAATTACACGATGCGCTTAACGACCAAATGAATTTTGAATTTTACTCTGCCCATGTTTACATGGCAATGGCTGCTTACTGCACAGCAGAAAGCTATGATGGATTTGCAAACTTTTTCCTTGTACAAGCAGAAGAAGAGCGTTTCCACGCAATGAAACTTTACAATTACATTAATGACCGCGGAGAGCGCGCCATTATTACTGGATTCGAAAACCCTAACAATGAATATGAATCTGTTTTAAGCGCATTTGAGATCGCACTTGAGCATGAGCGTGAAGTAACAAAGCGTATTTACAACTTATCTGATATCGCTTGGGATGAGCGTGAACACGCTACAATTACATTCTTAAAATGGTTCGTTGACGAACAAGTCGAAGAAGAAGCTTCATTCGATAGTATCATCCAGAAATTAAAACGCATCACAAGTGATTCTAACGCTTTATTTATGTTAGATGCGGAATTAGAAAAACGTACGTTTACTCCTCCTGCTGAGTAAATAAAAAAGCAATGAGCTCACGCGCTCATTGCTTTTCTTATTCTTATAGCATAACCCCAACGATAACCGCTGATAATATACTTACTAACGTTGCACCATATACAAGTCTTAATCCGAAAGAAGATACAACGTTTGCTTGTTTGTCATCGATACTCTTCGTTGCTCCTGCAATAATCCCGATAGATGCGAAGTTTGCGAAGGATACAAGGAAGATTGATAAAATACCTACTGTACGAGCTGATAAATCGCCAGCTACTTTTCCTAAATCAATCATCGCAACAAATTCGTTTGTTACTAATTTTGTTGCCATAATTTGTCCTGCTTGCAACATTTCTGATGCTGGAATACCCATAATAAATGCTAATGGTGAGAAAATGTATCCTAAAATGCTCTGGAATGTAATTCCGAAAATAGAATCAAATACACCGTTAATTGCTGTAATCAATGCTACGAATCCAATTAACATTGCTGCTACTGTAACTGCAATAGAGAATCCAAGCATAATGTACTCGCCTAGCATTTCAAAGAACGTTTGCTTCTTATCTTCTTGCAATTCTAAAATATCTTCTTCTTCACTTACATCATAAGGATTGATAATATGAATGATAATAAATCCACTAAATAAGTTTAAAACAAGTGCTGTTACAACATACTTAGGATCAAGCATTTTCATGTAAGAACCGACGATTGACATTGATACTGTTGACATAGAAGATGCACAAAGTGTATATAAACGATTTTTTGGTAATTTGCTAAGTTGATCTTTTACTGTAATAAATACTTCCCCTTGACCAACAATTGCTGCTGCTACTGCATTATAAGATTCAAGCTTTCCTAAACCATTTACTTTACTTAATAAAAATCCAACTGCTTTAACAATGATTGGTAAAACTCTAATATGTTGTAGTATCCCAATTAACACCGCTAGGAAAATAATTGGAAGTAATACTGAAAGGAAAAACGTAAACTCTCCTTTATTTACAATTCCACCAAATACAAAATTAACACCAGATTCCGCATATTTTAAAATAGCTCCAAAGCCATCTGAAATTCCTTTTACTAACACATACCCAATCTTTGTATTTAATAAGAAGTATGCCAATGCTAATTGAATAACAAGCATAATTGCAATTGGTTTATATTTAATTTTCTTCCGATCTGAACTTACAAGAAAACCTAGTACAAATACAGCAAGTAAACCGACTAGAAACATGACTATTTTCATGTGTGAATCCTCCACTTCCTATGAGTTATTGGTTGTCCAACGAATGACGTCTGACCATTATTGATAAAAAAATAAGAACCTCGAACATACTATTTACTTCAAACTGTAACATAAAATCAGTAAGCGTTTACATAAATTGCAATTTATAATTAGTGGTCTTTCCTTCTCTACTCGATTGAAAGTATGAAACTGATACCACCCACAAACAAATTGTAAGCGTTATCTAGATGAAATGCAACATAATTTTTTCAATAAGTCATATGTTAATTTCTCCCTCAAATCTCTATCATTGATATTCTGGAATACAAAAAAGCAATAAGCCCTCGCTCATTGCTTTTCATTTTTATAACATTACCCCAACAATAATTGCTGATAAAATACTAACTAACGTTGCACCATATACAAATCTTAGTCCGAATGAAGAAACAACGTTTGATTGATTTTCATCGATCCCCTTCATATAAATCCATTTTCAT
>NZ_JBALQK010000098.1:0-2369 GCF_036965845.1 Bacillus sp. JJ1127
ACGAACTAATGTTCTTTTTATTTGAGCATAATTTGTTTGTAAAAGTTACGCAGTGTTAATACAAACACACGATATGTTCAAATCTATATAACAGATATGGAAGACATTCATTAGTCTTATGTTAAGGGATGTTGTTTATATAATAGTGAGTACTGCAAGATAGAGAAACAAACGAGTAAGGGGACATAGATCATGAGTAATGCAAAAATGCCAAAAGAAAAAGAAATGGTAACATGGACTCCGTTTGCAGAGATACCAGAACGATTTATTAGTATACGAAAGATACTAGAGGAACAAATGAAAGTGCCACGACCAATATTAACTCAAGATGCGAAAGATAGAATTGAAGATAAGTTGTTAACTTCGTTGTTATCGGAAGAAGAAATATTGATTACATATTATGAAGATGGTTATGTGCTTACAAATTATATAACTGTGATACATATCAATCCTATAAAGCAGACTGTAACCTATACGGATGCATTTTATCATATAAGCACTTTGAAATTTATTGATATAATTGATATCAAGTAAAAAAGCGGTTTCCTTTTGTTATGATGTAAATCGAAGTTTTGGCATCAGAAGCTTATTAGGCATCTGTTGTTTTTTCTTTTGATTATTTCTTATTCTATTAATTTATATAGAAAAAAAGAGAAAGCTTTGTTACTATAACAAGCATAGTCCTGTTTGTTTATTATAGGGAATAAGCAAAGAAGAGGACGTCAACAAGGGAGGAACAACATGAAACGTGTTGCATGGTTTACTGATAGTACAACTGCTAGCTTTACAACAACTGGGGATAATTTTGTCATACCCATCCAAATTGCAATTAATGGAACAGCCTACAGAGACTGTGAAGAAGGTGTACTTGAACATGTTTATTCTGCATTAAAAGAAGGAGTAACTGTAACAACGTCACAACCCAATTTAGGTGAGATGGTCGCACTATTTACTAGATGTAAAGAAGAATATGAAGAAGGATTCGCGGTCACAATTAGTGGGAAGGTAAGTGGAACCTATCAAAATATGATACTCGCAGCAGAAATGGCGGAGTTTCCTTTAACTATAATAGATAGCGAAACAGCAAGTTATCCAATGGATGAACTTTTATTAAAAGCTCAAATGTTATACTGTGAGGGAATGACTTTACAACGTATACAAGAAGAAATACAACACGTTGAACGAAGTCCATACTATGTATTTCCAAAAGATCTAAAAGGATTATATGCTAGTGGGCGTGTGAAGGGCGTGCAATTTATATTAGGTAGCATACTGAGTGTAAACCCAATTCTAGAAGTACAAAACGGCGAAGTCGTGATGAAAAAGAAAGTTCGAAAAATACAAAAATGCAAAGAATATGTGCAAGATGAACTTGAGAAAGAAAAACCAAACATGGTACACGTGTTTCATGCTAATGATGAAGCTGGTGCAAAAGAGTGGATTGTGGACTTAAAAAAAGCATTTCCTGAAATGACTTTTTTACTCTACCCACTTCCTATATCTTTTGCTGTTCATGCAGGAGCTGGAACAATTGCAATCAGTTTTTCGAAAAGTAGAACCTGTGAATAATTCACGGGTTTTTTTGATGGTCAAATTCTTACTTTAGAAGTAAATCAGGGAATGAGAAATGGTTATAGTGAATAGGAACGTTCCAAAGTTTTTCATGATGTTTACCTTAGAGTTAAAATGAAAATTCATTTAATGTTTCAGTGTGATAAATGGATAAGATGATTGATAAGCGTAAATGCAGTGAATAAAAGAGAAGGATTAACTATACATGTGAATTTCGCACACTCTAAAATGAATATCCATAATATGCACAAATCGATTTTGTATGTGAGGGAGAGAAGGGATTATGAGAAGCATGTTTTTTATAATAAAAACCGTATTCCTTCGATAACCTATTCTGCGGCACACGGGATGGTTCAGACTGTTCAGCAAGCAATACAAGCGCAGATTTTAGCCATGCAAGCACAAGAAATGCAGTTTTATGATTCAACTACACAACAGTATTATCCTATGTATGTTACACAGAGCAGCGTGCATTTTTCAATAATTCCATTCGGCTCTGTGTACAATTTATAAAGCATTTTTTGATTCTGTTAGCAGTAATTCATTAAGCAGTTCCGAATTGGTTTTGATCCGCAAGATCAGAATCAAATGTGTTTGTTGCACTAACACCATTAAAAGTGTTAACAATAAAAGCGACATTAGAGGCTCCTGAACCATTGTAAGCCTTTGTATTTTCCTTTGGAGAAACATTGTAAAAGTCACCTAAGTTAAAAGAACCATTACTGCTTTGTACAACTAGATTGGCTACAACTGATGGCATAATTTTCACCTACTTTATAAGTATATATACATCAATT
>NZ_JBALQK010000099.1:0-1165 GCF_036965845.1 Bacillus sp. JJ1127
ATAAACTAAGTGTTTTATAAAAAAAAGCATTCTTAAAACATTTCATAAAATGTTTATATTTACACAACAAGAGCACTTTTCAGAAAAGTGCTCTTGTTTCTAAAATCTATATCGTTGGCAAAGTTATTTCTACTTTTGTACCTATGCCAATGTTACTTTGAATATTAATATTCCCTTGATGTTCCTCAATAATTTTATATGTAATCATTAAACCGAGCCCTGTACCATTTTCCTTTGTCGTATAAAACGCTTTGCCAAGCTTCTTTATTTTCTCGTTATCCATACCGCATCCTTGATCCTCAATACAAATGCACAGATTTCCTTCCGTTGTTTTATATGCATGAATTTTGAGATTCCCACCTTCTAACATTGACTCAATCCCATTTTTTAAAATATTTAATAATACTTGTTTTAATTGTTTTTCATCACCATTTATAGTGGGCAAATCTCCATCTGTTTGCACATGAATTTTGACATTATATTGGATCGCATAATTTTCCATCAATTGAACAACATATAACAAAATCTCTTGCATGTTACACCATTCATAGTTTTTAGGTTTTGGCTTTCCTAGTAACATCAATTCACTAACAAACTCATTAATCCTCTCAATTTCTTGTAACATAATCTCATAACTTATCGCATCATCTGGATTCCGCTCTTTTTGAATTTGAGTAAAACCTTTTAAAGCTGTTAACGGATTTCGAATTTCATGAGCAATTGTTGTAGACATTGTTCCAATTAATGCAAGGTTTTCTGTTTGTTTTACATTATTCAACATCTCCATTACTGTCATAACGTAGGACTGAAATCTTTTTAATAAAGAATGTGAAATGATGGAAAAAAAGATGCACAAAACGAGCGGAATAATAACTTTTACATCTTGTAGTAATAATGAAAAAAACGCATACTTTCCAATTACACTAAAAGAGACTAAATAAAAATACTTTTTATTTACAAATATCGGTGAAAACAAGATTAAAAATATCTCTACCATATTTCCATTCTCAAATACTCGATCTGTTTGTAAATAGATCATTAAATTATCAATGAGATCAATGAACATATATCCAATTAAAAATAAATACTTTACAAAATAAATGTGACCTCGTTTTTGAAAATATATTGAAATAGGGAATAACAAGATTAGGAATATGTATATACC
>NZ_JBALQK010000100.1:0-43539 GCF_036965845.1 Bacillus sp. JJ1127
ATATAATTGCAATTAATCCACCAGATCCTTCGTTAATAATTCTTTCTAATGTTTCTTTTAATTTATAGCGTGCATTTTCTGGCATTAGAGACAATTTCGCTTGAATTCCTTCTCGGACAATTGAACTAAGCGAACGTCCAAAGATATCAGAATTCCATATTGATAGCGGATCATCTTCAAAATCTTGCATTAAGTAACGAACAAGTTCTTCACTTTGTTTTTCGGTACCTATAATCGGTTCAAATGTGGATTCAACATCTACTTTAATCATATGAATAGATGGCGCAACAGCTTTTAATTTCACACCAAATCGTGACCCGTGGCGAATAATTTCTGGTTCATCTAGACTCATATCAGCTAGAGCTGGGGCAGCTACACCATATCCGGTTTGTTTCACCATTCGTAAAGCATCTGAAACTTGATCATATTCTGTTTTCGCATGAGAGAAATCAAGCATAAGCTTTAACAAATGATCTTTCCCTCTAATTTCTACACCTACAACTTCTTTTAAAATTTGATCGTACAACTCATCCGGCGCATATAAATCAATCTCGGCTACCCCTTGCCCCATATCAATCCCAGCCAAACTTGCCCGATCAATAAACTCATACTGGCTAAATTGCCAAACGACACGATCTACATCACGAAGCCGTTTTATATCTTTAACTGTCTCTTGAACAGCTTCTTGATAACTCTGACGTAACCAATGCCCCTCATTCAACACCATTACCCAGCTCGGAAGATTTACATTCACCTCTAAAACAGGGAATTCAAACAAAGCTTCTCGAAGTACATTGTATACATCTGTTTCTCTTAAACTCTCTACACTCATCGCGATTACCGGGATATCATACTCTTCTGATAAACTTTGACGTAACTGCTCCGTATCTGGATGGTACGGCTGTACAGTATTAATGATCATGATAAATGGCTTTCCTACTTCTTTTAACTCATTCACTACGCGCTCTTCTGCTTCTATATAATCCCGTCTTGGAATTTCACCAATCGTTCCATCAGTTGTAATGACAACCCCAATAGTAGAATGCTCTTGAATCACTTTACGTGTTCCGATTTCAGCAGCCTCATGGAATGGAATAGGTTCTTCATACCAAGGCGTGTTAATCATGCGCGGACCATTCTCATCCTCATAACCTTTCGCTCCAGGAACTGTATAACCCACACAATCTACTAATCGAATATTTACCTCAAGACCGTCATCAACATGGATGGAAACCGCTTGGTTTGGAACAAATTTTGGCTCCGTTGTCATAATCGTACGTCCAGCAGCACTTTGGGGTAATTCATCCTGCGCACGCTGCCGATCTGATTCATTTTCAATATTCGGAATAACAACAAGCTCCATAAATTTTTTTATAAACGTTGATTTCCCTGTTCGAACAGCCCCTACAACTCCGAAATAGATATCACCGCCTGTGCGCTCAGCAATGTCTTTAAAAATGTCTACCTTTTCCAAGTGATTCCCTCCCTCAAAATTTTTGGGAATAATTCAAGTTCTATTAACAAATCATACCCTCTCTGATGTTTCCTATAATATCTGATATAACATAAAGATATTCTGGAAGTTCGGACAATATATCATATGATTTTGTCCCAATTTCATATGACTATTTAAAAAGAACTTTTTGTTTGCATCACAAGTTGTATTACATGAAAAAACCTTTCTTCTAGAACTTATTCGCTAGAAGAAAGGTTCATGACTTATCATTTAAAAAAAATTGGCTCCCCGTTTCTTACTGTATAGGGTAAAGAATATGCAGGTACAAATGGTGAGTCCTTTAGAAGCATATTTCGAATATCCTCACCTTCTTTAAGATTCCCTTCATTTTTTTGTAGCATTTCATATAAATCCATTCGATAATCAACAAAAATCTCCCCTTTTTCATTCATTACGAGGGGCAATCCTTTTCCAGAATAAGGGCTAGTTACTTGCGGTATATCTTTATATCCCATCTTTTTAAAATCAAGTTCATACACACCATCCGCAATAACCTTTTTAAAAGGCGGATATTGATGTTCATCCCGATACATTCGCAATTTTAGCGTAACATCTTGAATTTGTTCTGCTATTCTTACATCAATTAACTTTACCGTTGGATTTGTTTCGACATCTACTAATACATATTGGTATACACCACCACTTTCATATGCATTCCCTGGCGCTTCCTGCATATAATGCGGTGCTAATTTTTGAAAATCGATAGGATATTTTTGATAAATTGGTGTACTCATGTCACGTGTCTTTATAGGTAACAAACCATTATTTTGCTCTTTATATGTATGAACAGCCTTTTGAACAGCTTGTAACTGATCTTCATAGGGGACAGCATTTTGTTTCATATTTTCTCTTGGATACATACACCCTGCTAAAATGCTTGTACAACAAAATATTAAAATAATATAGACTTTTTTCAACGACAATCCCCCTTTATCATCTTGCTAGTGTATACCTCGTTACCGCTATGAAAGCAATTAGACCACTATGTTTAGTGAAATTTTATAATTTTTTAGCTGTCACGATTCGTCGCAAAATAAAAAACACCTTTCCTTTATTGCTCCACTGGTCCACTAAACACAACAAGGAAAATAACAATCCCAGATATGATCACAAGTGTATACGCAACACCCGCTGTAATCCCTTTCAAAAATTTATTCTTCATTCTATGTCTACTTATCAAAATAAAGATTACCGCCATGAACATAAATCCCATTGCCCCTAAAGAAAACCACATTTTTATAAGCCCCTCCGACATATGCACACCCCTTTATCCTCACTCCGTTTTTATACTATTTTAACAAATTAAAAAATTTAAACAAATACAATTCATGATTTTATTATGAATTCTTTTCTCACCCAAACTTTTACTACAAATATTTTTCAAATCCATTAATCCATGATGCCACCAAGTGTGAAAACAAAAATAAAACCGAAGCGAATGCTTCGGTTGACCAAATATGCCCAAAAACAGCTCTATTTCCATTTCTTCATAGCTATCATATGCAATCTATAAACTCTGTGTTTCTCATACTTTATTTTTTAAACATCTTACCCAACGAGCTAAAGTCTGTCGGCATATTATTATTAATAATTGCTTTTACAATTTGATCTTCTTGCTCTTTCGGTACCTCTCGCCCTGCCATTATAGCAACTTGATGAATCAATTGACGGAGCACTTTCTCATCACGTAAATTCGCATTTTGTACAGATGATGCTAATTTAAAAATATCATCTTTATTCACTTTCGCTTCTTTCTCAATATTATTGAAAATGTTCTGATCCATTTCCTTCACCCTCTCTTCAAGTTACTTTTTATCGTATGCAAAAAGAAATAAAATGGTGAAAAGACCCAGAAAAACAAAAAAGCCATATAAGTGCGAAAGGCACCTATATAGCTTTTATTTACAATAAATCAGGGATAGCCTCAACTTCATGCTTTCGAACACGCCCCATCAATGAACCTACTGCATCTTTTACATTATTTCCATTGAACAGCACATCGTATAAGACTGATGTAATTGGCATTTCAACTTCCATTTTCTCTGCCAATTCATAAGCTGCCTTCGTTGTTCTTACACCTTCAACGACCATTCCCATACTGTCTAGTACTTCTTCTAAAGAATGTCCTTTTCCAAGCATATTTCCAGCACGCCAATTTCGACTATGAACGCTTGTACAAGTTACAATCAAGTCACCCATTCCTGTTAAACCAGCAAACGTTAGTGGGTTTCCGCCCATCTTTCTTCCTAAACGAGCAATTTCTGTTAAACCACGCGTCATTAGTGCTGCCTTCGCGTTATCTCCTAATCCAAGTCCATCTGTGATTCCAGCGGCTAATGCAATAATATTTTTTAATGCCCCACCAAGCTCTACCCCAATGATATCTGGATTCGTATATACTCGGAAATAACTGTTCATAAACAAATCTTGCACTTCTTCAGCTGCTTCCATACGTTTAGCAGCGGCAGTAACAGTTGTAGCTTGACGAAGCCCTACCTCTTCCGCGTGGCTTGGTCCTGATAGGACAACAACATCTCGAATAAGATGCGCTGGAATTTCTTCTTCAATCACTTCCGAAATACGTTTTGAAGTTCCTGGTTCAATTCCTTTACTCGCATGAATCCAAGTCATTGGTCCTGAAACAAATTCTTTCATATTTTGCAATACTTCCCGGTACGCTTTCGTCGGTACAACTAAAAGTACTGTATCTACATCTACTAATGCTTCTTCTAAAGAAGAGTAGGCTACGATTGTGCTTGGCAATGTAATCCCTGGAAGGTACCGACTGTTCTCATGTTTCATATTCATTTCATCCATGAGTTCAGAACGATTTCCCCAAATACGTACATCATGACCATTGTCAGCTAATACCATCGCTAACGCTGTTCCCCAGCTACCTGCTCCTACTACTGTGATTTTTTTCATAAAATCACATCCTCTCCATTAGTCTCTTGCTCTAGAAATAATTCGAATTGGCGTTCCTACGAAGCCAAACGACTCACGCAAACGATTCTTTAAGAAGCGCTCATATGAAAAGTGCATTAATTCTGGATCATTTACAAATACAACAAATGTCGGTGGTTTCACCGCAACTTGCGTTGCGTAGAAGATTTTCAAACGTTGTCCATTATGTGTTGGTGTTGGATTCATCGCCACCGCATCCATAATTACGTCATTTAATACATTCGTTTGTATGCGAATGCTATGGCTTTCATTCACTTCATTAATAACCGGTAATAATGTCTGTGTACGTTTTTTCGTTTTCGCAGATAAAAATACAATCGGTGCATAATCTAAAAATTGGAAGTGCGCACGAATATTTTCTTCAAATGCCTTCATTGTCTTTTCATCTTTTTTTACTGCATCCCACTTATTCACAACGATAATAACAGCTCGTCCTGAATCATGTGCATAGCCAGCGATTTTTTTATCTTGCTCAATAATTCCTTCTTCACCATCTAAAACAACTAAGACAACGTCAGAGCGTTCAATCGCTCTTAGTGCACGAAGTACACTATACTTTTCGGTACTCTCGTATACTTTCCCTTTTTTACGCATCCCAGCTGTATCAATAATAACGTAATCTTGGCCATCTTTCGTGTATGGTGTATCGACGGCATCACGTGTCGTTCCTGCTACATTACTTACGATTACACGTTCTTGACCAAGCAAAGCATTTACAAGTGATGATTTACCTACGTTCGGACGTCCAATTAATGAAAAGCGGATCGTTTCGTCATCGTATGCCTCTTCTTCAACCTTTGGAAAATGCTGCGCAGCTTCATCTAATAAATCCCCTAATCCCAAGCCATGTGTACCTGAGATTGGAAATGGCTCACCAAATCCTAATGCATAGAAGTCATAAATTTCATTACGCATCTCTGGATTATCTACTTTATTCACTGCAAGTACAACCGGTTTTTTAGAACGGTATAAAATTTTTGCAACTTCTTCGTCTGCTGCAGTTACACCGTCACGGCCGTTTGTCATAAAAATGATAACATCCGCTTCATCAATCGCCACTTCTGCCTGTTGACGAATTTGTGTCAAAAACGGCTCGTCTCCAATATCAATTCCACCTGTATCAATAATGTTAAATTCATGATTTAACCATTCTCCTGCACTATAAATGCGATCTCGCGTTACACCTGGGATATCTTCTACAATGGAAACTCTCTCTCCAACAATTCTATTGAAAATAGTAGATTTCCCTACGTTCGGGCGGCCTACTATTGCCACTACTGGTTTCGGCATATACTTTCATCCTTTCAATCTGCTTCTGTTTATTATGTAAAAAACCCTTCTTTGTGCAAGAAGGGATTTGCATTCCAGAATATTTCTTATCATATCAAAACATCTCATATTATATCACACGTTACTAATGTTTCACAATAATATATACATTCTCTTGCAAACGATGGGCAATGCCATCTAAAATTGCTTCTAAATTATTTGCGACAAACTCCATCTCTTCTTTTGACTCACAAACAAATAGCGGTGCCCCACCAGCAAACTTTTCTGGCATCGTTGTAATAACAGCAAGAATATAACTCTCTAATATCATCTTGTATCGCCCCTTCCTTTCGGAGCTTCTGATGACATGTGAACCGCACTTTCTAATGTTGGTACATTTCCTATTACAGCAATCGCTTTTTCTACATCTCGATCTTGCGGAAGTACAAATACACCTACTCTTCCATCCTCTAAATCACGCTTAGCTAGTGGCGCTAACGCGGGTGTTCCAGAATCTCTAAATATCCCTAATGCTACTGAAACATCATGTAAAATCGCTTGTCGTTGCCCAAGGTTGGCAATCGTTACCATTGCATCTATAGACTTAGGCTTTAAAATAAAGCCCATTCCATACTTCATAATTTCTTCTTGCCGTGCTGGCAATCCAATATTCATAATATAAATGTTATCAATGTAGAGTCCAGCCCCTTCAAAGTGAAGAGGACTATACTCAATATCTACAAGATCACTCAATCTTTTACCAGACATCAATATTTTGGCAATAAAGAGCCCTATTATACCAGCAACTACGCCAGCAATCCATGAATGAAAGCCTATATATGCGAATGTTGTCGCAAATGATGTTAACATCGCTAAATAGTTGCGACTTTCAAACACTATGGCTATTCCTTCAATATATGTGTTTCCACGCGGTACAAGTTCATACCCATCTAATTGTTGCAATGTATTCCTTTCCATATTTCGCACATCACGAAATTGAGTTGCTGCTAATGTCAAGAAAGTAATTGCTGAAAAATCTTTCTTCAAAATCGATGGAATTGCAATCGCCCCTAAAGCTGCTGCAATTAATCCCATAGCAATATGAATAATTTTCCCATGTAAACGTGTAGGATATTGTCTTGTATCTGTACGCAGCATAAAAATTCTTGTTACTGTTCCTGCAATCACGCCACACAAAATGGCTGGTGTATATTCAGTCATGTATTACCCTTGCCTTTCTTTTACATGTTTTTTCCTAAGCTGCCCTGTATAAGCCGATACTTTTGCGATCCAAATCAAAATTGCAACAATCAGCGTAGAAACAGCAACGATATCAAAAAATGCCAAACTACCAAATTCATACGGGAAATGTAGCTTGCGGAAAATAAACGTTACTAATATTTCCCCTTGTAACGCTCCCGCATATAAAGAGCATAGACGCAACAAACGGTCCTCGTGTAACAATATTGATGCATATACAAGAGCGCCACTTAACATAAAGGTTCGATTCATAACAATCCAGATTGGATCATACACTTCTAATAAACGAAAACTTGTATATAACATAGCGATGATAAGTGCTGAAAGTAAGACGTATAATTTTTTCCAAATAGAATATAGCGTAATCCCTAAAAAAGAAATGATGCCAAGTAAAAGAGCATTTACTGATATCGTGAAAGAAGCGATAGATACTGTTATTTGCGAGCAAATAATAAATATTAATATAACGGCACTTACCTTCCAACGAACAGATTCTTTTTTCATAAAAAATGTTGCAACAATCCAGCCCACCCATGCTAAAAAATAAAAATAATTTCCCTCCATATTTTTCCCTCCTATCATTTCCATTATGGGAACTTTTTATAAAAACTAATCCTTTTCTTCTTTCTGTATAGTTTTTCTTATAACAGCAACACTTTGTAATAAGGAGGTGGATACAAAAATGGGAAAAGATCGTCAAGAAAAGAAACTAAAGGAATCGCGCCGCGTTGAATCTGATCGCAATCAATCACTGCAATACCCTGGTGCAACAGGGCTTGATACACCCGAGCAAGCAAGAAAACAAAATCGACATTAAAAAAGAACTGAAAAAGCAGCTCATATCAGCTGTTTTTTCAGTTCTTCTCCTGTGTTATTAATCCAATCTCTAACGCTTTGTTAACTGCTTCTACACGATTAGAAACTTGAAGCTTCGTATATATATTAATAATATGTGTTTTTACTGTTGAAATAGAAATATAAAGTTTTACACCAATTTCCTTATTCGTCACCCCAGTAGCTAAGACAGCTAACACTTCTAATTCTCGCTGACTTAACATTGGGTCTATTTCTTCTTTTTGCTTTTCTCCTAATAATTGAAATAAAAAATCTTGTTCTGCCTTATTTAAATCTTGTAACCTTTCTTTTTTCAAGCATACGAATAATGGTTTCAATTGTTTTTCCATTAATTTATATGGTGACAGGATACTATTTTCATAACTATAATAGATAGCTTCTCTCAATAAATTTAGCTGTTCTCGTTTCCCTTTTTTATTTTTTTCTAATATACAAACCTTCAATAACAATGATTCAATGAGTACAATCCGCATTTTGTTTTTTCTTGTAAATTCTGCAACCTCATCAATTACATGTAGTGACTCCTGTATATTCCCTTTCCAGGATAAAATTTTTGCATATAATAGCTTATCTTCCATTCTCAAACGTTTTTTTATCTTCTTTTGATGGTACATGGAAACAAACAGATTGATTTGCTCTCTATATTCTCCCTCAAGCTCTATTGCATATTTTAATAAAGATGCTAAATATTGTTGATATACAGGAAATGCTTGTAACTGACGAATTATCTCTACTGCACTCGGATAATTCCCTTTCAAAATTTGAAGTTCCATAACATTATATAAATACCCTTTTTCTAAAGCGGACTCTCCTTGCGAAACCTTTTCTAAAGACTGCTCCGCCAAATCTAATTGCAATCGTTTTAAATAAATACCTGTTACTCCAATATAACAGCTTTCTAACATTGTCCTCAAAATTGGATGCTTCTCAATGAACGAAAATATTTCACCATATAACTTTTCACATTCATTTAATTCTCCTAAATCTTCTTTTATTTGACTTAATGAACTTAAAATAACAATCTTTACATATGGATTTTTAATTTTCTGTTCAAGCATTTGGGCCTTGTGGAGCATATATATAGCTTCTTTAACTCGTTCCTGAAACCTTAGAAGAAACGATAATTCCGCATAAATAATTGCTTTCGTCACATCACTCATATTCATCTCATCCATTTCAGTGATAAACGCTACATCTACATATAAATTTTCTTCCACAATTAAGGCTTTACAAAAGTCAAATACCCTCCAATATTCTGATTCACTGTTTTGTTCATAAATAACTGTTAATATGTCTACGCAGCGTTCTAATTCCAAATTGCAGTAATAATAAAATATAAGCTGAAAAGCCAATTCCTTACGTCTCACAACAAAGGATAGTGGAATATGGTGTAGATATCCCCAGCCATTTCGATTCTGTCCATATCTTTCAATTTTATCTAAAGCTGCTTCATAATCTTTCGCCTCTAACAATACCTTTACACACTCATCAAAATCTCCTAGCTGTTCATATATATAAGCTGCACGTAAATACAGTTCCTCCTTCTCTTCTTTTTCTAACTTCTCAAAACAATGTTGTAAAAATTGTTGAAAAATGGCGTGGTAACGGTAGATTCCTCTCTCTTCATCAATCACTGTCATAAATAAATTCTTTTGAAATAATCGTTTTAATATTTCCTTTTCATTTGGTTTTCCTAAAAATTGATTACAGATTCCTTCCGTAAAATAGCTTAAAATCGAAGTTTTGATCAGAAAATCTTTTTCCTCCTCTTTTAAATCATTTAATATCTCATTTGATAAATATGTGATTACATATTTATTAAGAGCCTTTATATTTTCGATATCATTACGCCGATCTAATTTCGCAAGCGCAAGAAGCTGAAGCCCACCAATCCACCCTTCAGCTAATCCGTTCATTTTTTGAACAAGTTCCCGTTTGATATTTAATCCCAATGTTTCTTGAATAAATTGAACCCCTTCATGAAAGGATAATTTTAAATCTTTGTCACCAATTTCTAAAATCGTTCCTGCCATCAATAATTCTCCGGTATATATATTCGGTTCATCCCTTGTTAATATAATCATTCGAATATTAGGAGAAGAATGTTTTAAAAAATATCTTATAGACTCATTTACCTCACGATCCGCAATATAGTGAAAATCGTCAAAAACAATTGTAATATTTTCTTCTTTACTTAATAGATTAATAAGCTCTATGACAATATACTTCATGTCTTCCTTGTGCATAATTGTTTGGAATAAAGTAAAAATCTCCTCTTCCTCTTTCAAAAAAACGCGTAAACTCTCCAACACATAATACCAAAAAGAAAACAATGTATTATTTTCTTCATCTAATGAAATCCAAGCTACTGGTAACCTTGGATATTCCTTAAAAAACGATGCCAAGACAGTGGTTTTCCCACTGCCAGCTGCACCTTTTATTACAATTAACTTATAATTATCTAAATCTTGTAGCTTCCGAAATATGCTCTCCCTTTTTACGTAATTCTGTCGCGGAACTGGAGGCATAAGTTTAGTCGAAAGAATTTGAAACTCTATATTCATCCTATCACCTTGTCATTCATTCTCAATTCCCAGTTTATCCTAATTTTTACCCGTTTTCACCATTTTATTATGCATCCATACACTCATTGCGAAAAATAGCATCATAATTATTACAACATATATAAAATGACCTATATTATCAATTATACGATGACCATTTTCAATTGATTCAATAAATAGAAGATACTGTTTTTGAGGAAGCATTCTTACAAACCAATCAATTATTGTCCCATTGTCTTTTACAGGAAAAAACAACCCCGACAAAATAGATGTAAGAACAATTATTGAAGAAGATAACATAACGACGTTATCTTCTTTCTTTATTATCGTGCTCATAAATAAAGAAAAAGAAATTCCCAGTAAAACAAGAATTGCTAACATATAACTATATTCTAAATAACTAAATCCTATTTTCACATTAAAAATACTCTTTTCAATCATCAAAATGAGAAATATCGGGATATATAGCATACAGAATACGAACAAAATATGCCCCAATAGATAATTGTTTATCCGTATTTTTGAAGATACAATTCGAATCAATATTTTCTTTTCTCGATCCTCTTTATAAAAGTGCATAAACATAACACTACCTAATAAAACAAACATACAAACATACCCTAATATATTTGTACCAATTTTGCGTGTCTCTTTCGTATGAACAGATTGATTTCTCTTTTTCCCAATAGCATTTTCTATTTCTTCCTTAAACGCTTTCCCTTTTATTGTTTTTATATCCAGCTGACCATTTTCCTTCATAGCAATGGCTGCATCGTATTTTTTCATCACAAACTCTGACATACTGGGTGCTTCCTTCACCTTAGTAACCTGAAATCCTTCTGCTTGAATTTCAACATGCTTCCCATTCGTTACATAGGCAATATTGCCCTTCATCTCAAATTTTGATGTAAAAAAAATTGCAAGCGCGATTGAAACACTCGTCAGCATAATCGTTAAAAATACATAGCCCTTTTTACTTAAAACTCGATTTAAATTATGCTTAAAAATAATCCCAATTTCATTCATACATAATCCTCCTCTTTAAAAAAGACGGAACAGAAAAATAGCCCTAAACTAGACAACACAATGAATATACTCCCTGTTACACCAAATAAACTCAAATCGTGATCATACACAATTTTCATCATACATTCTACAACCCACTTCACAGGAGAAATATACGATACAACACGGATCATGTCTCCGTATCCATCAAGCGAAAAGAAAATACCGCCCAAAATTGCAAAAATATTATTTATAATTGTTAATATCGCATTTGTCACTTCTTCACTTTTTAAAATGCAACAACATAGTATTCCTACAACAGAAGAAAGCATATTAAACAATAGCGCTATTATAACTACATAAATAGCATAACGGCCCCCAAACGATACCTTTAGCCATATATGTGTCACCAGCATTACAAATAGTAAGCAAATAGAAGTAAATGTAAATGTCGCTAATACCTTCGTTATATATACATAAGAAGTACGAATCGGACTATACATGACTCTTAAATTACTGCTCTTTAAACTTGATTCCATGAAACTATTTGATGCTGTCATAGAAACATTTAATACACTATAAATTAATATCGTAATCCCATAATAATCATAAGAGGTAATCGCCCCCTCTCCATAGATATCACTACTTAAATAACCAAGAATCACGATAAACAATAAAGGGAAAATTGTATTCGTTAATACGAGAGGGGGATTTGTTATAATGTTCATCATATCTCTTTTATAAAGGGTTAAAAATCCCATATGAACCACCTTCAATCTCTTAATTTTCTCCCCGTAAGTTGTAAAAATACAGTTTCCAAACTAGCTACTTCACTTGTCATATTTTTTATTTTTACACCCTTATTCATAAGAAGAGCAATCACCTTATCTAAATTTTCTACACCCTTTATCACAGTAATTTGCAATAATTCTCCTGTTACTTTTACATCTCTTACTCCTTCTACTATAAATAACTCTTCTCCGATTCCTTTTGTAATCCCATCACATTCAATGGAATAACATATATCATTCATAATATGTTCTTTCAATTCTTCTTTTGACCCTTCCGCAATGACTTCCCCACGATCAATCACGATAATTCTAGTTGAAATTTCCTCTACTTCCTCCATGTAATGTGTCGTATATAAAATCGTAGCCCCCTTCTCTCTTAAATGCTGGATAGATTGCAAAATATGATTACGGGACTGCGGGTCAATCCCTACAGTTGGCTCATCCATAATAATGACTCTTGGCTTATGGGCAATTGCACACGCTATATTCAATCTCCTTTTCATGCCACCAGAAAAAGTTTTTGGTTTTTCCTTTCTCTTATCTAAAAGAGAAACAAATTGTAAAGCTTCTGTTACAGATTCTTGCAGTTCATCTCCCTTCAAGCCATAGAGAGAGGCGAAAAATGCAACATTCTTTTCAGCTGATACCTCTTCATATATGGCTAAATCTTGCGGAACAATTCCTAAAAAACTTTTTATATATCGTTCATTTCCTTTATAATTCTTCCCATCAAATAAAATCTCTCCCTTATCTTGTTTCAATATTGTTGATAATAAGTGAATAAGCGTACTTTTCCCGGCCCCATTCGGCCCAAGAAAGCATAAAATTTCACCTTCCCATACAGAAAACGAAATATTAGATAGCGCTGCAAAGTCCCCATAGCACTTCGTTACTTTATCCACTTCAATAATTTTGTTCATACCATCTTCTCCTTTCCTCTTCATTGTACGAAACAGATACATAAAAAAAATCAACCGAACGGTTGATTCTTTCGGTTGATTTTTTATTCTTATCTTATTTTGATTTATGAATAACCTACAAAAAACTTAAAAAGCATTACCTCTTACTATAGTGTGTAGTATCAATCCCACGTTGCGATAACCAATGATACGTATCGCCTTTCACAATGAGTGGCACTTTCTGAAGTTCAGATATTGTGCTAGCTCCAAGAGCCGTCATAATAAACTGTAAATCCATATGTAAAAGTTCTATTTCATCCATTAATTTCTGGGTACCTTCATTCATCAATATACGTAAAAAACATCCGGCAAAAGCAGTCGCCTGTGCCCCTAGCGCAATTGCTTTTGCTACATCAAGCGCAGTTTGTATGCCGCCAGATGCAATGAGAGAGAGGTTATTATTTGTAGAGGATGCTTCTATTATTGAGGGAGCCGTCTGAATACCCCAATCATTAAAATAAGAAAGCATTCGCTTCCTTCTTTCATTTTCCACAGCAGCAAAATTTGTCCCTCCCTGACCACCAATATCTACAGCTGTCACGCCTACATCGGCTAACTGCCGCACTGTTTCTTTACTCATTCCAAAACCTACTTCTTTCACTATAACAGGTACTGTAGAACTGCGAACAATTTTTTCAATCCGTTCTAATACTCCTGTAAAATCTCGATCACCTTCTGGCATCGTTAATTCTTGAATAACATTCAAATGGATTTGCAAAGCATTGGCTTCAATCATGTCAACCGCACGATTTGCTTGCTCAACTGTCGCTTCACTACCTAAGTTTGCAAAAACAAGTCCGTTTGGATTTACTTTTCTAACAATTCGATAAGAGGATGCTTCTCTTTCATCTTTTAACGCTGCCATTTGAGAACCGACAGCCATCGCAAGTTTATGATGTTTCGCTACATACGCTAACTGTTCATTAATATGTAATGTTTGATCTCCACCACCGCCAGTCATCGCATTGATAAAAATCGGCGAACTTAGTGAAAGTTCGCCGATTTTTGTTTCACATGTAATACTTTCATAACTTGAATTTGGCAAGCTTTGATGGACAAATTCAATATCATGAAAGCCGTGTGTACGAGACTGCCCGGTGGAAAGAGCGTATTCAATATGTTCTAATTTACGTTTTGCCCTTACCACTTGTACCCCTCTTTATTTCTTTAATTTTTTCAATTGTTCACCGATAATATCACTAAATTGGAAAGTTGCAGACTCAGAAGCTGGCTCATATTGGCTATAATCTTCTGTTACATTATTTTCTTCAAGAGCTTCTTTTATGCTTAAAGAAATACGTTTTTCTGCTGCATGTACTTCAAGTACTTTCACTTTCACTTCTTGTCCCATTTCTAATACTTCATTTGGATTTTTCACGTGACGATTTGCGATTTGTGACACATGCACAAGTCCTTCTACACCTGGTAAAATTTCCACGAAAGCACCGAACGTAACAATACGTCTTACTGTTCCCTCTCGAACATCTCCCACTTTTATTTCAGCAGCAACATTTTCCCAAGGACCTGGCTGAGCTGCTTTAATTGATAAAGAAATACGATGTGTATCTGCATCAACGGATAATACTTTTACTTTTACCTTTTGTCCTTGTTCTAATAAGTCAGAAGGCTGTTCAACACGATCATGGGAAATTTGTGAAATATGAACTAAACCATCTACACCGCCAACGTTAACAAAAGCACCAAAGTCCGTTAATCTTTGCACGGTTCCTTCCACAATATCTCCTTCTTTTAAAGAAGAGATAGCCTCTTTTTTCTTAGAATCTAATTCTTGTTCTACTACCGCTTTATGTGAAAGAATAACACGGTTCTTTTCGCGATCTAGTTCAACAATCTTCACCGCTAATGTTTTCCCTTTGTATTCAGTAAAATCCTCTACATAATGTACTTCTACAAGTGAAGCTGGAATAAATCCGCGGACACCAAGATCCACAACTAAACCACCATTCACGATATCTTTTACAGTAACATCAAATACATCACCAGAATTGAATTTCTCTTGTAATTCTGTCCACGCTTTCTCTGCATCAACAGCTCGCTTAGATAAAACAAGATCGTCATCTTCTAATTTAATAACTTTCAACTCAAGAGTTTGGTCTAATTCTACAACATCGCTCGCTTTTTCAATATGAACGTTAGCTAATTCACTAATAGGAATAACGCCATCTGTTTTGTATCCAACATTTACAAGAACTTGTTTTTCTTCAACTTTTGTTACAGAACCCGTAACAACGTCACCCACTTGTAATGCTTTTGAATCCATCACTTCTTCATTCATTTTCTCTACCATTGAAATACCTCCCTACAGAATTGACAAAGCCTTTTTTATGTATATACGAAATGAAAACAAATGCTTTCATTTGCATGTTATAAGAAATGTTCCACACATACCCAATTCCAATACACTTTATAGGAAAATACATAAAACCTATATAATTAGTATACAGCAAATTTGCCTTGAATAAAGTATGTTTTGAAATATAATAGCGAATATATTCTGACAGTTCTATCCCTCTTTAACTAACTTCTTACAAATTGGCTTATTTGTCAAGGGAAGCGTCTTATGATTCACTACTATCTTGATATTTTTAGAAGAAATAAACAAAAAAATAAAGAAAGAGGAATATTCCTCTTTCTTTATTTCGCAAACGCTTCAGAAACAATGTTCATGATTTTTTGGACAACCTCTTCAATTGATAAGGAGGTTGTATCTAATTCTAATGCATCATCTGCTTTTTTAAGTGGAGAAACTTCGCGCTCTGAATCCAATTTATCACGCTGGGCAATTTCTTTTTTTAATTGCTCTAAACTGGAGGCGAAACCCTTCTTCATATTTTCTAGATGTCTTCTTTCCGCTCTTTCTTCAACAGAAGCAAGCATAAAAATCTTCACTTCAGCATTAGGTAATACATGTGTACCAATATCACGACCGTCCATTACGACGCCACCCTTTGCAGCTAATTCTTGTTGACGGCGTACCATTTCTTCACGAACAAGACGATGCTTTGCAACAATAGATACACGATTTGTTACGTCTGGTGTACGAATCACTTCAGATACATCTTGTCCATTTAAAAAGACAAGTTGTGTATTTTCTCCTTGTTGAAATTCGATATGTACATTTTTTAAAACATCCATTAATTTTTCTTCATTTTCAATATCCACATTTTGTTCAAGCGCAGCGTATGTAAGAGTACGATACATTGCACCTGTATCAATATAGACATATGAAAGTTCTTTTGCAACAACCTTCGCAACCGTACTTTTCCCAGCTGCCGCTGGACCATCTATCGCAATTGAAATTCGTTTATCCATTGTAACACCTCATTTTTTCACTTATAAAACAAAATGAAAAGCAGGTACATCCCCCTGCTTCTCTCCGTTTGTTTCACGCCATTAAGTCCTCAATTATTGTAGCATAATCCTCCCTAGAAGAAAATGAAAACTACTTATTCACCTGTAAAATATCCGTTGTATCTTTCGTCATAACCCCTTCATAATAAACAATTTTTGACAAATACTTAATCGGAAATTCCTGCATGAAGAGCAATTGAATAACGCAAAGGCAAATAAACTGAATCACTAATATACGAATTAAAACTCTCTCCATCTTTTTCAAAAAAGGCGCCCCCTTTTCATTCTCATCTTCTTATAGTAACTACCCATAAAAAAATGTAAGATCTAACGTTATTGTCATTTTCCATGCAAGCTTTTATACATTTTCATTGTCGAATTTGCTAAAAGCATGGTATGTTCTAAATGTATTTTTTAACTGAAAGGGGTACAAACATTGAAAAAAATCCTAGTTTTACACACAGGTGGAACAATTGCAATGGAGGAAGATAAAGAAACTGGGGTTGTACAACCAGGAAAACAAAATCCTCTTTTGAAATTTATTCCTAATTTAGAAGATGATATTGATTTAATTGTTGAGGATGTCTTTCATCTTCCATCTCCTCATATGACTCCGAGTGAGATGTTACAATTACAAGTCATCATTGATGAAAGAGTGAAACATGAAAGCATTCATGGTGTAGTCATTACACATGGTACGGATACATTAGAAGAAACGGCCTATTTTCTTGATTTAACAGTGCAAGCGAATATTCCAATCGTTGTAACAGGCGCGATGCGTTCTAGCAACGAATTAGGTGCTGATGGTCTATATAACTTTTTATCTGCTGTAAAAGTTGCAAGCAGCAATGAAGCGGCTGGAAAAGGTGTTCTAGTCGTATTAAACGATGAAATCCACTGTGCTACAAATGTAACCAAAACACATACAAGTAATGTCGCGACATTCCAAAGTCCTCAGTATGGACCCATCGGTATGGTAACAAAACGCGGCGTAGTCTTCCATCATGCTTTAGTTCATCACGAAACATATGCAATCCGACAAATTTCAAAAAACGTTGTTGTATTAAAAGCATACGCCGGTATGGACGATACATTGTTAGCTGCAATTGAAAGCTTGCCAGTAGATGGAATCGTGATTGAAGCCCTTGGACAAGGTAACTTACCTCCAAGAACGCTTCCGAGCTTACAACGATTAATAAACAAAGGCATTCCAATTATTCTCGTTTCCCGCTGCTTTAACGGAATTGTCCAAGATGTATATTCCTACGAGGGCGGAGGAAAACAATTAAAAGATATGGGCGTCGTTTTCACATACGGATTAAATGCACAAAAAGCTCGTATTAAATTACTAGTCGCTCTAGAAAATGCTCATTCTCAAGAAAAAATCCAAAAAATGTTTATGCACGATTAAGAAATAAGCTGTCGAAATTCGACAGCTTATTCTTGTTCCCTTGATACAATTGTTTGTGTAATTGCTTCACCATGAAATCTTCCATTTTCAATGAATATTTCATTCGCATTATTTCCAGCGGCAATAACACCAGCAATAAAGATGTTCTTAACATTCGTTTCCATCGTTTCTTCTACATAAAGAGGACGTCCTGTTTCTTCGTCAATCTTCACGCCCATTTTCGTTAAGAAACTATGATCCGGATGATATCCTGTCATTGCAAACACAAAATCATTTTGAATCGTAAATGATTTCCCATCAACCGTATACGTAAGTGCATGCTCCGTAAATTCTTTTACATGAGCGTGAAAATGCATTTGAATTGTACCATTACGTACTAGCGCCTCAAATTCAGGTAAAATCCACGGTTTAATGCTCGGTGAATATTCCCCTCCGCGGTACAACACTGTTACACGTGCTCCTGCTTTTACAAGTTCTAATGCAGCGTCCACACTAGAATTTTTCCCACCTATTACAGCTACATCTCGGTCAAAGTAAGGATGTGCCTCTTTAAAATAATGAGATACCTTCTCTAAATCCTCTCCTGGAACATTCATATAATTTGGATTATCATAATATCCCGTTGCCACTACAATATACTTCGCTACATATGTTTCTTTATTTCCATCACGTTTTACGGTATTTATCCTAAAGCAATCCTCATCTTTTTGAACTTGTTCTACACGTTCAAATGCATGTACACGCACACCTTTACGCTTCACTACTTCACGATAATACGCAAGCGCTTGATTACGGACAGGCTTACGATTTTCTGTAATAAAAGCTACATCGCCAATCTCTAATTTTTCACTAGAGGAAAAAAATGTTTGATGAGTTGGATAATGATAAATCGCGTTTACAATATTCCCTTTTTCAATTACTAACGGATTGATTCCTGCTTGTTGTAAAGAAATTGCTGCCGCTAATCCGCATGGGCCTCCCCCGATTATAATAGCTGTTTCTTTTTGCATACTCGGTTCACTCCTAGTCTTCTGCCTCAAACTCTATTTATTATAAAACAAGAAAAAACCTACTTTCAGCAGTAGGCACCTATCCTTATTGTATTCATTTTTCATATATTTGTCATCTAAACGAGACGTACATTCGATAGACATCTGCTAAAAATTGCCTGAATTTAATTCCCTGCTTGCTCAATACATTTTCAGGATCAATTTTCCGAACAGGATCCAGCTTTTTGTGTGACACAATATCTGTTTTAGGATTCAAACCAAAATTTTGACATAAATAAGCATGGTACCATGTAAACCGTGTATACGCATCCCAAAAATTAACATCTCCACCGTAGCAAAGTTCAACACCAATAGCTGCTCGGTTTGCATCGTAACCATATAAAGCGTTATCTGTCGTTACATTATACCTTACATGGTAGGCTACTTCATTTATTGGAATAATTTCTAATATTGTTTTATCATCTACAAATGTATGCGCTGAAGCTTTTGGCTGTATTTCATCAAAATAATCCCGATTTCCTATCGCATTGCTACCAGGATTCCCTGTGTCATGACTGACAATAAATCTTACCTTTGAAAGGGCGATTCCTGGTCGTGAGTTTCCGTGTCTGATATAGTTGCGTTCTATAGGGAACATAGCCATTGCAATCAACTCCGCTCTAGAAAATTACCTTTCTTCCTTATATATGTATTCAACCTCTATGTCCATATGGCACATTTCTTATGCGAAGAGAAAATCGAAAATACTAGAAGTAAACACCATAAACAACAGAATACCTACAGCCATTCCATAAAAACCGTAAAACCAAACACGATCTTCTTTCGTATCCAAACCAAAAAATTGATTTACTGATTGTAATAATGATGCACGTTTACTATGTTTATTTCGTAAAACTTCCACTCGTTTCATAACATCCGTTGGCATCATAAATCTTTGGTCCGCTGTCATTTTCATCATAAATCTCCCCTTATTTCGTTTCCGTTTTATTTGTCTAAAGAGATTATAGCACAGATGTTCGTATAGAACAAGCGTTCTTTTTTGTTTTTCTATCCTTACATATTTGTTACTTCTATTTCTATTATGTACTTCAACAAAAAACGTGGTTTCCTCGGAAGGAAACCACGTTCTCTCTAATCTTTTTACTCTATTTTATACCCAACCTCTGAAGCGACTAGCTTCTGCCATTTTACGTACACCAATCATATAAGCTGCTAAACGCATATTCACTTTACGAACTTGTGATGTTTCATAAATAGAATCAAATGATTTTACCATTACTTTTTCTAAACGTTGTTCTACCTCTTCTTCTGTCCAGTAATATCCTTGGTTATTTTGTACCCACTCGAAGTAAGATACTGTAACACCACCAGCACTTGCTAATACATCTGGAACAAGTAGAATGCCACGATCTGTTAAAATTTTTGTTGCTTCTAATGTAGTTGGACCGTTTGCTGCTTCTACTACGATTTTCGCTTTAATATTTGCAGCATTGTCTTCTGTGATTTGATTCTCAATTGCAGCCGGTACTAAAATATCACAATCAAGTTCTAACAATTCTTTGTTTGAAATTGTATTGTTGAATAATTTTGTTACTGTACCAAAGCTATCGCGACGATCAAGTAAGTAGTCAATATCCAATCCATTTGGATCATGCAGTGCACCATAAGCATCTGAAATCGCAATTACTTTTGCACCAGCATCATGCATAAATTTAGCTAAGAAGCTACCAGCATTACCAAATCCTTGGACAACAACACGTGCACCTTTAATATCAATACCGCGTTTTTTCGCAGCTTCGCGAATACAAATTGTTACACCTTTTGCAGTCGCTGTTTCACGTCCATGGGATCCACCTAATACAAGTGGTTTACCTGTAATAAATCCTGGTGAATTGAACTCATCGATACGGCTATATTCATCCATCATCCATGCCATAATTTGTGAGTTTGTAAATACGTCTGGAGCAGGAATATCTTTTGTTGGACCAACAATTTGGCTAATTGCTCGTACATATCCACGGCTTAATCTTTCTAATTCACGGAAAGACATTTCACGTGGATCACAAATGATTCCACCTTTACCTCCACCGTACGGTAAATCAACAATACCACATTTTAAACTCATCCAAATAGAAAGTGCTTTCACTTCATTTTCTGTTACGTTTGGATGGAAGCGAATTCCACCTTTCGTTGGACCAACAGCATCATTGTGCTGTGCACGATATCCTGTAAATATTTTAACAGTCCCGTCATCCATACGAACTGGAATTTTCACTGTCATCATACGAATTGGTTCTTTAAGTAATTCATATACTTCGTTTGGATAACCCAATTTTTCTAATGCTTCATTGATAACAATTTGTGTTGAATTCAACAATTCAAAGTGTTGCTCCCTTTGTTGTGTTTGTGTTTGAGTTCCCTTTTCGGCTACCATAGTAAGTAAACCCCCTGTAATTTCACTTGTTTAGTAAACCTTCATTGCCTAGTATACACCGTTAAATTTGGAATGCAATAGAAAACGCTAACAAATGTATACAAACTTTTTAATTTTGCAAGCGTTTTCACTGTTATTATAGTCCTTTTATTACTTTTAGAAAAGTAAAATACTTAAATATTTAAATGTTTTTTAGTTTCCTCTTTATTTTTTTTAAATAAAATGTAATATTAAAAACCTCAAGCTATTTTGTATTAGCTGAGGTTTTGTTTTAAAATAAAATAATGATGTATTTGCTGAATCGCTTGAGAATCCATTAACTCTTTTCCATACTCCATAATACGATAAATCGTCACTGTGGAAGGATTGCCATATTCTGCTAAAATAGCAATAAAATCAGCTTTTAAGAGCTGTGTTTCTTCCTCCATCCAAAGATAAAAACGCCCATCCCATGTGTAGAGCTTCCCGCCAGTTACACCAAGGTTATATAAACGATTCGACAAATTAATTACATCTTCCAATGTAGCAAATTCATATAATATATGTTCACTCTCATCTAGAGTTACTTGCATTTCAATAAACTCATCACGAAACTCATCTTCTGTATCCGCCTCGTGATTTTCTTTTGTTACAATGACAACCATTCCTTGTGCCTGTAAAGAAAATACTTCAACTGCAATTGGACCATCCGCTTCAAATCCAAGTTCTTTATTTGCTTCTTGCATCATATCACGGAATAACTGCTGTACTTTTGGAGCATTCTTCCATAAATCTTCTTTCGTCAATCCTCGCTCAGATAAATCATCAAACGTTAAGAAAATTTTTATTTTATTATAATTTAAACGTTCCAGCCTCATCTTATAACCCCCCTACGTAACCATTGAATATAATTTTTATTATATGAAATAGAAAATAGATGGTTCTTTTCGAACAACTATTCCGACATTTTTAACCATTCATCCCATTCTTCTTTCGTATTACCCATGAGCACATTCTGAAGTTCAGACTGGTCTCCCTCTGAAACAAATTGACTTGCGAACCCTAAAAGACCAACACGAAGCCCTTGGTTCTTACTTTGCAACTTACGAATCCACCTCATTGTACTTTTCAGATTTCGCTCTTGTAAACAAGATATAACTACATATTTAGGTGTCAATTGTGCCATCGTTACATCAATTTCCTCTTCACTTAAGCCTGTCCCAAGATACATAGCTTGATAACCTTTTAAGCGTAAATATGTCGTTAAAACAAAGAGGTGCAATGTACTAGCTTCACCTAGTCCACATAGAGCTAACACTGTTGGCAATGAGGAATGAGTATGTGTATTATGATAAATCATTCCCATGCGTGAGCATAAGAACGAGTCTATATATCGCACTTGTACCATTGTAATCTCATTATTTCTCCTCAAAATCTCTAACTGATTCATAATTTGAAGAAATATATGTGTGATTACTTTTTCTGTTGAATAAATACTAAAAGCCTCGTTTAATAACGCATAGGCTTGCGCTTCATCAAATTTTAACAAAGAGTGCAGGATATCGTCTACTAAAAGGACTTCTTTATTATATGCTGTTTCTATTACATTGTGATTTTGCAACCGATTCCCCTCTAATATTTGCACTGCTTGACCTATCGTAATTCCTTCATTCACTTTGTCCATTAACCATTTTAAGACTCGAATATGCTCTTCTGTATATAAACGGTGTCCCGCATCATTTCGTCTTGGAGCAATAATATGATATCGTCTCTCCCATGCTCGAAGTGTACTAGGCTGAATTCCAAGCATATTTGAAACTGCTTTTATATTATATTCCCCTTTTAAAGTTGGCATCATTTCCCCACCTTTAAATTAAAAATCTTTTATTCCTTCCCCTGCAAAGTAATTAAGTGCGTTTGAGCAGGCGCTCGAAAACGCAGTGGTATAAATGTCGTACCATATCCATTACTCACAAATAAAACCATATTCGAATGCTTATATACGCCACCCTTTAAATACCGTTTAAAAGGAAAGAACCGAATTTGTCCTCCATGTGTATGACCGCTTAATACGAGTGAGATTTGTTCCTGTCCAGACATTTTATTTACAATTTCCGGATTGTGACTAATCAAAATCCGAAATCCTTGTTCTTGACAATCCGCCAACGCCAGATCTAAACGATCTCGCCCTAATCCAACATCATCCACCCCAAGTAAACATATCTTCTCTCCATATTCTGATTCAAATAATACTCTTGTATTATCTAAAACTTTCACACCATGTTCTAGTAATAATGCATCTAATTCGTGATATTCAATTTCGTAATCATTATTTCCCCACACAAAATAAACGGGGCCCAATTCATTTAAAATTTGAATATTATTAGCAATTTGTGATAATGGTACACCTTTTTCAGCTAAGTCACCACCAATAATAACAAGATCAGCTTTCCCTTTTACCCTTTCAATTAATGAACGGGAAACAATTCTCTTATGAATATCGGAAATAAAAAAGATCCTAACCCTTTGAAAACTCGTTGGAAAATTTACAAATGACAAAGTATGTTCCAATAATGTATCACGCATTGCTTCTCTATACATTATAAAAAGACAAATAAAGACGATACATATGAACATACTCCCTAACCCAATCCATAGCATATATTCTTCTCAACTTCTCTCCTAAATAAAATATAGTCCTAGCAAATCATACCTGTCAAAAAACATGTGATACAGACTATCTCATTTTGCGTTATACTAATCATCTTACTCCTTTTATTCCGTCTTCTCTTTAATAGGGATTTTCAATTCCTGTCCTTCTTCTAACTGATCGTCTTGTAAATTGTTATATTTTTTAATAATCATAGCCCCATCTTCACCTGGAAAATATTGATTCCCAATACTTTCCAACGTCTCACCTTCTTTGACAATGTGAGTTTCAGTTTTCTCTGTTTTCTCTGTTTTCTCTGTTTTCTTCTGTTCTCCCGATTTATTTGAGTCAAAAAAGATGACTTCAAATGCACTCTTTTCAGATTCACTGCTTCCTTTTGAACTTTGCACTTCAATATACTTATCCGTATACCACAGAATACAAATTGGTAACAAAATAAATAGAAATGTTAAAACTCGAACAAAAAAGTGATTAATCTTAAATTTACTTTTCTTCTCTTTATTTCTATGAACCTCGCTACGCGGCGGTAAACCTTCTTCTACTTGTTCTTCTTCCAACTCTTCTTCAAAATCAGGAATTTGTTTTCTCACGCTGTTCACCACCACCTTCCATTTATTTCCTTAATTGAAGTCCCATTATAAAATCAACAAGAAAGTGTGCAAAGATTGTTATAAACAAATTTCCTGTCCATTGAAACACATATCCAAATACAAAACTTATTATACAAACAAAGCAAAACAAAAAGGGTTTCATTATATATCGGATATGTAAAATAGCAAAAATAAGACTCGCAATTACAAGTCCAAAATATGTTTGTAATACCCCGCGAAATAAAAATTCTTCAGCGAAACCAATAACAAAGGTAACGACCAGTAATTGCACGACTGACATTCCTCGAAACATTCGGTCGTTAATACCTCCATCATCAAACCATGATTCCGGTAACACTTTCATTGCGATATAATCTAATAACACAACACCACAAGCTATCCCACTGCCTATTACAAGAATAGAGATTGGCTCCCACTTCCACAGACTATAAAATTCATTCTGATTTGGAAATAATATATAGGCTAGTAAGCAGCCAATACTTATAATTATTAATTGTGTTATATAGAGATTAAGCCGTATCTCTTTCGGACTCATGTCTTCAACGCTACGCCTTTGAATGCTCATCATTCCTCCGTTCTCCCATACCAAAGAGCAATTGTAACTCTGTTTCCCAATTATAGTCGAAAACCGATTGTCTTGCTCGTCTTTTTTTATACTCTTCTTTTGTAATGCCGCAGTAATCACAACAGTTTTTCAGCTCGCCTTCCTTTCTATAGCCAAATTGATGTAATAACTGTTCTCGCTTACACCCTTGACACTGCAGCCACGATTTCATATTTTCTAATTGCCTGTATTTATTGTGAAGACGTCTATCCGCTTCTAATATTAACTTTTGTATACTTTCATCTGACAAGCACTCTAGCATGAGCTTTCTCTGTTGTATGATTTTCATCTTTTCTAAATGATAACGTACGAAACGCCAGTGTTGCTCATTAAATCTTGCTGCATTATAACAAATTTCTTCTACATCTTCTATTGGTAATACTTTCGTTTGAAACATTCTTTCTTGTAATAGAGAAAATAAAAATTGAATTTGTTGTTTATTTGGCAATTCATCTTCAATAATAGAGATTGGCAAATCATGATCCAGTGGACTACATAGTAAAATGGCAATACTTGCTTCTCCATCTCTCCCTGCTCTACCGATTTCTTGTAAATAGGAGGCTATGTTGGTGGGATAATGGAAATGGATAATATACCTCGTATTTGGCTTATTTACCCCCATTCCAAAAGCACTTGTACATATAACAAGTTGCAACTGATCATTCATAAATTGTTGCTGGATTAACATTCGCTCTTCATGCTCCATTCCACCATGATAAAAAGCGACATCTGTTATACCTTTACTCCGTAGATATTCTGTTAAACGCTCCGTCCAAGCTCTACTAGAGCAATAAATAATTCCTGGCCCTTGTAAGTACGTAACGTGTGAGAGAAGCATTTCTTTTTTTTCTTCTATTGTTTGTACAAATTGTACTTCCATTGCAATATTTGGACGATCAATTGAATATACATGTTCAGCTGCATTGGTAAGCTTTAAACTCTCTACAATATCTTGCAATACTTCCTTTGTTGCTGTAGCTGTTAGTGCCAATACAGGTGGATGACCAATACTTACAATAACTTGATCTAACTTTTTATAGTCCGTCCGAAAATCATATCCCCATTGTGAAATACAATGTGCTTCATCTACAACAAACAAGGAAATATGAATCTTTTTTAATTCCTTTACTAGCAATTCAGATTGCAACATTTCAGGTGAAACAAAGACAAATTTATACGATGCTAAATTTTTAATCGCTTTCCTTTTCTCACTTAATGTCCGAAAACTATTAAACGCAATTACACGATTTTTCGCGACATATTTAAGCTGTGTAACCTGATCTTCCATTAAAGATAATAAAGGGGATACAACCAGCACTGTCCCCTCTTGCATTAGACCTGGAAGTTGATAACACATAGATTTCCCTCTCCCAGTCGGAAGCATTGCTACAACATCTTTCCCCTGTAGCAAATCTGTAATAACACCTTTCTGTCCTTGACGAAATTCAGTATATCCAAACCACTTATTCAAATGCTCTTCAAGTCTCATTTGTACCCTCCATCTGCGCTAACACAAGACGGACCTCAAAATAAGAAATTTCTTCTCCTACCGCTTGCTTTAATACACGTAACTTGCGTGTTTGTAATGTTTCAATAACTTTTTTCACTTGCTCTATCTTATTCTTTTCTACAAACATCTCAATAGAAAAATCTCGTTCTCTTAACGCTATTTCAACAAAATGATCTTCTATCGTTGCGGGCTTTAAATTTCTAATTGTTGCAATTTCTTCTAAAGAACGGCCTTGTTTCCAAAGTTGATACGTCTTCCTCGTTGACAAACTGAATAAATCTGCTCTTTCATTCGGATAGGAAATAATTTTTGTCAATAAAGGAAACTCTTTTTCCTTTTTACGAACGGCTTGAATAAAGAAATGAATCGTGCCCCAAAATAATAGATGTACGCGGAACACATCTTGTTTTGTAATTTCTGCAAGTTGTTGCAATGTATATCCAATTCGTTCATACCCAGTTAAGCGATAGGTCAGGATTGTTGCTTCTACTGGATCAACTTCTTTTAATAGTCGATGCATTTCTTCCCACAGTCCTGTTGCAAGTTCACTCCTTACGTATGGTAACCCAATGAGAAATTCCTTAACCCACATCGTTACCTCTGTATCTTGTTGAATCGGAATGAATCTTGTATTTTGCTGTTGTAAGTTCGACACCGTTTGAATGATTAATGAGAGCTTCTTCCAAAAAGCTTCACCAAGAGCACCATAATGTAAACCGTGTAAATGCTGCGGAAAGGGCAATGCTTTTTCCCAACCATTTAATTGCTTCTCTCCAGCACTTGTTAATACATATGTATTTTCATGCACAATTTCAATCCATTCTGCATTTAAAATACACGCAATTTCCTGATTATAATCGTACCTTGTTAATGCTTTATATATTCCAAAAAGAAAAGAAATTTGAAACATATTCCCATCTTGTAATGTTTGTGAAGAACGTTTTCCTTTCAATAGATAGTAAATGGAAGAAACGGTTCTTTCACCATTCAATTGTTTTAAACAATATAACAAAGTATATTGTAACTGCATTACCGCTTCCGCCTTTCAATAAGATTTGTCCATTACTTGACTGCAAACACCGAATTGTTGAAAGCTACCCATTACTTAGGATGCTTCACTGATAAAAGTTCCTCTTTATATTTACTATTGTATCAAACTGCTTGGCATTTAGGCATTTCGAAAATCTTGTGAAATAAATTAAAAATAAGTTGACACTCTAATTGATAAGGATTATCATTATAATTTTATGTTGAAAAGTTTAAAAAACCGTTTTACAATAAGGTTATAATTTGTATAGCGAATATTTTCACATACATATGATCAGGAGGGAAAAAAGATGGCAAAATATACAATCGTTGATAAAGATACTTGTATCGCATGCGGAGCTTGCGGAGCTGCTGCACCAGACATTTATGACTATGATGATGAAGGTATTGCATTTGTAACATTAGATGATAACCAAGGTATCGTTGAAATTCCAGACGTATTAATTGATGACATGATGGATGCATTTGAAGGTTGTCCAACTGACTCAATTAAAGTTGCTGACGAATCATTTGACGGTGACGCTTTAAAATTCGAATAGTCTTTTTATTAACTTCAAAAAACCCCCCTCATCTTTATGAGGGGGATTTTTTGTTATTTATCTAGCTTACCATTTAAAAGGTCATCAGCAGTATCTTTACCTCTGATGGCCAAAATTTCTATGCGTTTTTCATTTTTGCAAATACCCATACTTTTAAGCGTGAAAACAGTGCTACAAATACGACCGTTACAACAATTCCTTTAATTAGATTAAATGGCAATATCGCTGTTACAATTGTTTGTCGCATAGCACCGCTAGACATAGCTGGTGAATTTAAAAACCAAGTGTAAGCCGGTAAAATGATGAAGTAATTTAGTACACTCATAATGACTGCCATAGTAATTGTCCCTAACATCAACCCTGTTGTTAAACTTTTGACTGTGCGATGCTTCCGAAATAGGAAAGCTGCTGGACCAATAAATAGACACCCTGCAATAAAATTTGCTATTTCTCCAACAGGAACTCCCGTTAAGCTACCTTGAATCCCATAGTGAAGAATATTTTTTATCGCTTCTACAACCACCCCTGCAACCGGGCTAAAAATAATCGCTGCAATTAAAGCTGGTACATCACTAAAGTCAATTTTTAAGAACGGTGGAAGCCCTGGAAATGGGAAATCCAACATCATAAGCAGGTACGCAATACTACTTAGCATCGCTACACTCACCATTTGTACTACACTGTTTTTTTGTTTCATCCTTCTCTCTCCTTTTCCATCGATCATCTCATGGAAAGTGGAAAGGTTCTGCTATGCCTATTTTTTCATATCATGAAAAAACCCTTTGTGCTTTACACAAAGGGAGAATTTCTAGGCACATCAAATAGACGTTCAAACACTTATCTTTTTTGAACGCTTGAACCTCCATCTTCTCCCATCCAGACTATACTGTCGGCTTTGGAATCACACCAAATCCTGCCTTAACGGCTCGCGGGCTTAGAACGAAAAATAATTATTCATCACCGCCGGTCGGGATTTTCACCCTGCCCCGAAGATAGACCGATATTCTATTTTCTCTCCTATTATACACCAATATAATACAGTTGTGAACAAAAAAGATTGTAGCTTATTAAAAGTAAGTTAATTACCCCCCCTTATTCTCAACAAAAAATTTCGTCCAACTATTTTACAATACAACCCATATTTTTTATCATTCGGCTTTTTCCTACTCAATTCCCTAGTCATTCATACAGAAAAGTGATAAGATGTTGAATTGTTAAGATAAGAGCATTTTCTTAATATGGAGGAAATGTCATGAAGAAAGAGAAAAGACACTCTATTCGAGAAACGATGAAAAAAAACTTACGAAAAGAATACTTTTATTTAAAAAAAGAATTACTTTTCTACTGTCCAATTGATTTAGGCACATTTTCAAGCGAAACATACTATGCTACTTTTGATAAAGAAGGCATAAGCATTTATCAGTATGATAAGCAAACAGAAAGTAAACTGAAGTTATGTGAGCGTCACACATGGAAAAGTTGGGAAAAAGTGAAGGTCGATCACTATTTAACAACCTCACAATTCGTTTTCCAAGGGAAACGCAACTGGATTCTATCTCTTTTTCATAAAGGAAAAGAAGCTCAAAAAATAATAGAGGAACACACATCTCTACAAACTGAGGTTGTTTCCCGGTCCTTTTTTAAAAAGCTTCCAGGTTTTCGTTCTAATACAACATTAAACAAATACATTGGCAGCATTTGTTATACCGCACTTATCGCATTTTCATTAAAATGGTTCCTTCCATTTCAAGTACAAGTTGCCTTGTATTCTTTTTCTATCGGTTGTATGCTCCTTGGCCTATTATGTTTCACGATCGGCTTAATCGAACCAACCATTGTATTATTTCGAACGAAAGAAAAAACGAGAGCAAAAGTCTTTTACTATTATAGCTATTTAGCTATTTCTGGATTTATATGTGTCTTTATTTTTTGGTAAAACAAGAGCTAGTTCGACTAGCTCTTGTTTTAATTAATATACAATTTTTGATTTGGATAAATTTGGTCTTTCCTCAACTCATTTTTTGCTTTTATCGCATCAACTGTCGTCCCAAACTTACGTGCAATCCGAGCCAACGTATCTCCCTTTTGCACGACATATAGTGATGATGAAACTACTTGGTGTTTTTCCTCATTCAAGACAAGCAAAGGATTCATTGCATTTCTTTTCTCAATTGTCCAACGTCCATGATGGACTTCCAAGTGTAGATGCGCCCCTCGTGATTCACCTGTATTTCCTACTTCACCAATCAATTCTCCTCTTGCAATACGAGTCCCTTGAGTTACATATCTCTTATTTAGGTGAGCATAAACAGCTTCATATTCTCCATGCTTAATAAAAACAACATGTCCATAACTATTTGAAAAATAAGATTTCGTTACCACACCACCTTGAATAGCCGCAACTGGTGTTCCAATTGGGGCTGCTATATCAATTCCATAGTGTTTTCCATGCCTTGTTCCAAAATAATCACTAATTCTTCCATCAACAGGCCATGTCCACTGTTTGTCCTCAGCGTAAACATGTAATTGAGATATAAATAACAATCCCAGCATCATTACGCTAACTTTTAAAGCTTTCATATATATCCTCCGTTTTCTAATAACCGTCATACTTTCTCTATTGTGGTATAATACGAAAAAAAGTATACAAAAAAAGAAAGTGGCTCATTCCACTTTCTTCTCTTCTTTATCACGAAACACGATTGCACTTCGATTATATTCAACATCTTTTATTTGTAGACGTGTATTAATCACCCTAGCAATTGCAAATAAATAATCGGATAATCGATTCATATATCGCAAGACCATTTCATTCATTTCTTCTTGTTTCCCTAATGATACAATGTTCCGCTCAGCTCTTCTTGTTACTGTACGAGCAATATGAATCACTGTAGACGCCCCGCTCCCTCCAGGTAAAATAAAACGTTCTAACGGAGGAGCTTCCTCTATGTAATGATCAATTCGTTCTTCTAAATATATAACCATCTCTTCTTTTACTTTATAAGGTATCTTTTTCTCTACAATCGCTAAATCTCCGCCACAATCAAACAATTCATGCTGAATATTTTCAAGTTCACTATAAATGTCTTTAAATTGCCCGTTCTGCAGCATAGTCATCGCATATCCAATATGAGAATTCACCTCATCAATCGTACCGTATGCTTCAACACGAATATGATCCTTATCAACCCGCCTTCCAATTACACTCGTTTGTCCTTTATCTCCGGTTTTTGTATATAATTTCAACTTATTCTCACACCTCTCTTTTTCGTTTCTATCGATTCACTCATTATTATATCTAAATCGCCTAAATTTCACTTGATTCAATCAAAAACAACTCTCCTCAGAACCGGGAGAAAAAACAAAAAGTCCTACTACTCTTTATTCAATTGAGAAACTATTATAACTCAACAAGAATAAAAAACAGTAGAACTTTTGTATCTGTTAATCATGTACAACGATCTATAATTGACATGAAGGTTTAAAGCACTTGATCTGGTAAATATACAGAGAATGTCGTTCCTTCGCCAACAACACTTGATACAGAAATTTTCCCATCATGACCTTGCACAATATTTTTTGCAATTGCAAGGCCTAGACCAGTACCACCTGTTTTCCCGCGTGTTCTTGCTTTATCAGCTTTATAGAAGCGATCAAACAGAAATGGAATATCTTCCTCAGGAATACCGGCCCCTGAATCTTGCACTTCAAATACAAGTCCATTATTTTTCGTATCAATTGCGAGCGTAACACGCCCACCTGCACTTGTATGGCGGATTGCATTATCAATTAAATTTGTCAGTACTTGTTCCATACGATCCGGATCAAACGGATGTTGTTCGATTGGATGGCGAAAATCCACTGTCAACTGCACTTCTTTATCCTTTGCAATCCCTTGGAATTTACGACCAATTTTCTCGACAAATGGATGAATATCCACTTCTGATATATGCAATTCCACATGACCACTTTCCATGCGAGCTAAATCTAACAGTTCATTTACAAGACGTCCTAGACGAACAGACTCGTCATAAATGATTTGTACAAATTCATTTATTTCTTCTTTTGTTTGAACAATGTCATCTAAAATTGCTTCACTATACCCTTGAAGCATAACCATTGGTGTACGCAGTTCATGTGATACATTGGCAATGAAGTCTTTACGCATTTTCTCAAGACGGCGTTCTTCTGTCATATCTCGAAGAACTGCCACAGCACCACGAATTTTTGTTTGATTATAAAGAGGTGTCATCAGCACAACATAGTTACCCTTTTGAAGATTAATCTCAATAACTTGCTGTTGTTCGCTTTCTACTACAAGATGGAATAATTCAACAAGCTCAGGTGGTAAATTCCTTCTTAACTCTAATTCCTTTTCCTCTTGCCAAACTTGTAAAAAGTGTTCTGCTGGTGGATTAATAACAACAACTTCACACTCTTGATTTAAAGTAACAACACCGTCTGCCATACTACTTAAAATACTAGACAACTGTTCTTTTTCTTGTTGCAGTGCGTTCATGTTAAACTTCAATTGTTTTCCCATCTGATTTAACGCCGTTGCTAGCTCCCCAATCTCATCCTGCGAAACCATAGGTGCTTTCGTATCAAATTTTCCGCGGGCTACTTCAAAGGCAACCTCACGCATTTTACGAAGCGGCGCTGTAATGCGCGTCGATAAGAAGAATGCAAAGAACGTTGTTAAAATAATCGCAATTCCTGCTGATAGAAAAATAAAGTCTGTTGCCTTCTCCATACCTTGTATCGGAACTTGTAACGATTCATATACAAACACTGCACTATTATTTGTTGAGTGGAGTGGTTTACCAACAATCATAATATCATTTTCCGAATTTTGTTTCATTTTCCCATCAGAAAATTTTCTAATCTTATTTTTATTTTCTTTTTTATCTGTAAAAACAGCTGCTAATTCTTTATCCTTTTTTAAATCATCTATTGTAAGAGTTACCAATCCTTCTTGTTTCGGAGAAGAAGAAAATTCCTTACCATCTTTCACAATAATAATGCGTGAGAGTGGGTCAGCGAACTTATATGCAATATTCTCAATTGTCTCTACATTCGCTCCCTCTTCAATAAGTTCTGTAACGCTTGTTGCCACTTTCGTGAGCCTTGCTTCACTCATATCTACATAGTACGTTCTAAAAAACTGGGAAAGTAAAATAGCAACAAAGCCAAGAACAAATGAAACAAGAAGTAATATGGTCATCCATAACTTCCCTACTACACTTCTCCAAAGCATCAGTCGTTCACAACCTCAAACTTGTAACCTACCCCCCATACAGTAACAATCATCTTCGCTGCATTAGGCGATTTTTTACTTAATTTTTCACGTAAACGCTTTACATGTGTATCTACTGTACGTAAATCTCCAAAGAACTCATATTGCCATACTTCTTTTAATAATTGCTCACGATCAAATACTTTATCTGGAGCCTTCGCTAAAAAGAGTAGTAATTCATATTCTTTCGGTGTTAGGTTTACTTCATTCCCATCCGCTGTAACACGGTGCGCATCGTTATCAATTGTTAGATGCGGGAATACAGTTACATCTTTTGTTGTTGTATCTTGTGTAAAGAATGTTGTTGGGACAGAGCGACGTAATACCGCTTTCACACGAAGAACGACTTCACGCGGGCTAAACGGCTTCACAATGTAGTCATCCGAACCAACTTCAAATCCTTGTACTCTATTTACTTCTTCGCCTTTTGCTGTCAGCATGATAATTGGTGTTGCTTTTTTTTCACGAATTCCCTTACAAACTTCAATCCCGTCTTTTCCAGGCATCATGATATCTAATAAAATTAAATCATAGTCATTTTGCAACGCCTTTTCTAAAGCCGTGTCACCATTGTCAGCTTCATCAATGGTGTATTGCTCTCTTTCTAAATACATTTTTAATAAGCGACGAATACGGTCCTCATCATCTACGATTAAAATTCTTGGTTCATTCTCCATTGCTACCCGCTGCGTATCAAATTACCGCAACGGTTCACACCTACCTTTCTACAATATAATACTGTATTTATCCTTATTTCATAATAGATAGTTCCAAAGTGATAAACCCTCCACCTTAGATATTATGCTTCACAAGAATAATAAAGTCTGTTCATTTTTTTTCCAAAACTATGTATTTTTTTTGAACAGGGCATTTAGTCCTCGACATCATTTTACAAAATCAACATATACTTTGCCATGTTTTTCTCAAAAAAGAAGAAAAGTTAACAAAAATAAAATAGGAAAGTGACATTCACTTCCCTATTTAAAGGAACTCTCTCCTACCTAACTCCTTTTCTTTTACCGGGCTTTGAGGCGTGATAAATATCTTACGCATATGAATGTAAACCAGCAATAACTAAATTTACCGCAATAAAGTTAAACATAATTATCGCAAACCCAATTACTGCAAGCCATGCAGACTTTTCTCCATGCCACCCTTTAGATAAACGTAAATGTAAAACTGTCGCATAAAAGAGCCATGTAATAAGTGCCCAAACTTCTTTTGGATCCCAACCCCAAAATCGTGTCCATGCAACTTGCGCCCAAATCATCGCAAAGATTAATGCACCTAACGTAAAGATGGGGAATCCTATCGCAATCGAACGGTAGCCAATTTCATCAAGTAAATCACTACTAACGTTTTTGACTATTGGTTGAAGGGCCGCTGATACTCTTTTTCGTAAAATTAACCTTAATACAATATAAAGCCCCGTTCCAATAAGCAGTGACCAAATCACTGTGTTTAATTTCTTTGCATTTATTATAGCGGGCATTTCTGCAATAGGTTCAAACTTACCAGTTGTCATTAACTTCCCTTCATGAGGTCCAACTAGCGCAGGGAGATTATATTTCATCTCGACTTTTTGTTCATTTTTATCCACCCATTGAAATTTCGCTTCATATTTCGTTGCCGAATAAACTGTTGTTACCGCTATAAATCCGATAGCACAAACGAGTGTAAACACGACTGTCTCTAGCCAAAATGTCCGTTTCGTCCTTTTTGACTGATCTACATTTTTAAGCAAGTACATGACACCTGTAATAAAACTAATTGCTAAAATAGCTTGTCCAGCTGCTGCCGTTGTTACATGAATTTGTAGCCAATTACTTTTCAACGATGGAATAAGCGGTGAAATTTCTCTTGGGAACATACTTGCATATGCAATTAATAAAAGAGCTACTGGTAAAGCAAATAATCCCACTATGCTTACACGATACATAAAGTACATAACAATAAAAGCACCAACAAGCATCATGCCAAAGAATGTACCAAACTCAAAGAAATTACTTACTGGTGCATGCCCTGAAGCAATCCACCTTGTTACAAAGTATACAGTTTGAGCGGCAAATCCTAAAATTGTTATGGTTATACCTATACTCGCCCACTTCCGACCCTTTTCTTTAATTGCTCCCCCGAAGAACAGTGTTGCAATTAAATATAAAATGAAAGCGGCAAACAGGAAATTACTGCTTATCTGCACCATATATTCTCCCCACCTTAGCTAATTTTTTTATCATTTACTTTGTCATACGGTTGTGGAATTGATGTTCCTTCTAATACTCTTTCAACATCTTTTCTTAAACCAAACCAGTTTTTATTTGTATGGCCAGCAATCCACCATTCATCTTTAACCTTTTGTATCCAAATACGGCGATGATTCCAATACATCCCTTGAATTACGCCAACCATGAAGATAAACCCTCCGATTCCAAGAATCCATAGCGTCAAATCTTTTCGTACAATGAGCGCCGTTGCATTTTGCATTTCTACTCCTGCAAATGCCATTTTATATTTATTGTTCCCTTCCGCTTCTATATTTTGTCGAATACCAACAAAACTCACTTCCCCTTCCGGTGTTTGGGGTGTAAACATTTTAAAAACAAAGGCTGGATTATTCGGAAGTTTTGTCTTTGTATTTGGCTTACCACTTTCATCAAAATAAAAATCTGGAAAATAGCTTAATAGTGTAAGAGAATATCCGTCTCCTAAATCATATGTTTCCTGTGGATTTGTTAAATCCACCTTAATCGGTCCCCATTTTTGATTACTTTCTTTATTCTGTAAATAAAAGGACATACTCCGAAACTCACTCTCTTTAAACGAGTATTGATATAAAGCAAAATCATTAAACTTGAGTGGTTCATTTACACGAATCTTAGCCTCTTTTACCTTTTCTAGTTTCGGTTTTTGCCCTACTATATTTTCTCCTACCGCTTTATACAAAACAGCATTCGTTTGATAGTTTTTCGCAATCATTTTATCGCCTATACGATTAATTGCAGTATCAAATACCTTGTCTTCTTTATTTTCTTTATCATAAACTTCTTTTATGAATTTCTCATTTTTTAAATAATATTCCCCGTTAGTTCCTGGAATTTCCTTTGTTTCACCATCTCGTAGCCAAAGTGATTCATCCACATACATACTTGGAAGAAAACGCAGCATTGCTCCGAATAGAAAAATAATAAGACCAATATGGTTTACATATGGCCCCCAACGAGAGAAGCGGCCTTTTTCCGCTAAAATATTTTCACCTTCGATCCTTACATTATAATTCCTCTTCTTTAAATTAGCTTGAATTCGCTCTAGTTCTCCCTCTTTCGGAGAACCTGTCCCATACAATCGTTGTCTCTTTAAAAAACTCGGGTGTCTTTTTACTCCCTGTTTCTTTAAAGCCTTATAAAGCGGAATTACTCGGTCCAAACTGCATATCACAAGTGAAATACCAATTGACGCAATCAAAATCATATACCACCATGAACTATACAAGTTATTAAAACCTAATTGATAATATAGTTGCCCCAAAAAGCCATATTCCTTTTCATAATACTCAGCTGGGGTAACACCTGGAGGTATGTACATTTCTTGCGGAAAAATTGTGCCCACCGCCGATGCCACCAAAGTAATAACAATGAGCCATACACCTACTTTGACAGAAGAGAAAAAACTCCAAATTTTATCGACTATCGTTTTTGTATGAGTGAGAGAACGCCGTGCGCTTCCCTCATAGCGCATATCCAATAATTGTGCATCTTCATTGTTTTCAAACGGTTTCCCGCAAGCTTCGCAAAAAATTGTGCCTATTGGATTTACATGGCCACATTCACACTTTATCTGTTCCAACATTCTCACCGCCTCTTATTTCTATATTATTATTGTATCGCCTTAACTTAAGTTAACGCAATACTCAGAATTTTTAAACAGGGGTGCTATGACAACGCAAAGCACCTTCTTCTATCTAAATATTTCTCTTCATTATGTAAAGGCTTTCTTTATTATGGAGTAATTTTCTTTAAATACTCTTCCATCTGTTCCTTCGTTTGTGTACCAGTAATCATTTCGATTACCTTGCCTTCTTTATCAATCAAAAACGTTGTTGGTAGTGGTCCAACACCATATGTACTTATTATTTCTGAACCTTTATCAATCGCAACTGGAAATTTCAATCCATATTGATCCACAAAATTTTTCACCGCAATATTCGTTTCATCTGCATCTAATGCAATGATTTCAACGCCTTTATCTTTATATTTTGGATATAACTCATTCATATACGGCATCTCTTTTTCACACGGCTTGCACCATGTTCCCCAAAAATTTAAAAATACTCCTTTTCCTTTCAAATCTTTGAGTTCAATTTTTTTTCCTTCTAAATCTGTAACAACAAAGTTAGGTGCTGTTTTCCCAATTTGCACCTTTTCTTTATCAGCAAAAAATCCTTGATACAGTGTAAATCCTACGGCGACACTTAAAATAAGCAAGATGAGAACGCGAAATAATAAACGATTCTTCTTCATATTTCCTCTCCTCTCTTTGATGAATATTTATAAACATTTTGCTGCAATCACTGTTTTATCTGTCGCTGTATAATCGCTTACAAAAGCGTTTTATTTACCTTTCACCAGCGGAACACCCCACTGGTGAAAGGTTCATTTTATCCCGCATAAAAGCCCCATTGGTGAAGAATAACCATTCATAGGCATAAAAGCACGAATAACAGTTTCACTTGACCGCTTATCTTGGTTTTGTAGAGGCAAGTGCACGCAATTGCTTCACTTCATGAGGTGACAGCTCTCTCGCATCACCAGGACGTAAGCTACCCGCTTCTAAGAAGGCATAACGTTCACGTTTTAACTTCATTACTTTACAGCCAAGTGCTTCAAACATACGACGAACTTGACGATTGCGTCCTTCATGAATTGTTAATTGTACAATTGCCATCTCTTTACGTTTATCCCAAGAAAGAATTTTCACATGTGCTGGTGCTGTTTTTCCATCTTCTAATACAACACCCTTTTCCAGCATGCGAATCTTCTCACCTGTTAATGGCCCTTTTACTTTCGCAACATATGTTTTCTCAACCTTATACTTCGGATGCATCAATATGTTTGCAAAGTCACCATCGTTTGTCATAAGTAATACACCAGACGTATCATAGTCTAAACGCCCAATTGGGAATAGACGCTGCTGGATATCAAGGAAAAAGTCTGTAACAACTTTTCTTCCTTTATCATCTGACACACTCGAAATTACGCCTGTTGGTTTATATAGTAAGAAATAAACAGGTTCTTCTTTTTCAAGAGGGATATTATTTACTTCTACTTTATCTTGTGGAGTTACTTTCGTTCCTAACTCAGTCACTATTTGACCGTTAACTTTCACTTTCCCTTGCTGAATTAGTTCTTCAGCCTTCCTTCTTGATGCAATACCTGCTTGTGCAATCACTTTTTGTAGTCGTTCCATTTCCTTTTTTCACCTCAAATTTATCTTACCTTCATTAGAAAGACTTGGCAACCGCCTAAGGTATACGACGATTTGCCTCGCCTATCATAAACAACATAGCTATAGTTACAAACTTATAAAGGACAAACGCTACTTTATCCTTTATTATTGTGTACCTTCTTACCTGCTGTTCACAACAAAAGTTCATTATTTTGTCAAAAATACTCCATAAAAAAACCACTATTAAGTTGCACCTTAATAGTGGTCGTATACGTATTATAAGCGAATTGACACAAAAAATGAATAGGTTTAATGAAACAATAACGAAACAAACACGATAGAACAAATAATACCGATTAGATCAGCAAACAATCCGACCTTTAATGCATCACCCATTTTACGAATTCCAACAGCTCCAAAATACACTGTTAAAATATAAAATGTTGTATCTGTACTCCCTTGCATCGTAGACGCTAACCTTCCAATAAATGAATCTGGCCCATATGTAGCAATTAGATCTGTTGTAATACTTAAACCAGCTGATCCTGAAATTGGACGTATAAGTGCGAGTGGGACAATTTCTGCCGGTACATGAATCATATCTAACATCGGTTTCATTACCGATATCATCGCATCTAGCGCTCCAGATGCTCTAAAAATAGAAATGGATACAAGCATCCCTACCATGAATGGTAAAATAGAGACGGCGATTTGAATCCCTTCTTTTCCACCTTCTACAAATGATTCATATGTCGGAACTTTTTTTATCGTTCCGTACAATAATATAAATCCAATGACACATGGAATTACCCATAATGAAATCGTATTAACAATACTCACTTTTTCCGCCCCTTTCTACTCCTTCTTCGGTAAAAATAGCGGTCAATCCAAATCGCTCCGATCATCGATAGTACTTGCGCGATAAACGTAACGCCAACAATTTCAGTAGGATTCGCTGATTCATATGTCATCCGAATTGAAATTACAGTGGTCGGAATCAATGTAATTGCAGAAGTATTTAAAGCTAAAAATGTCACCATAGAACGGCTTGCAGAATCCTTTCCTCCGTTTAACTCTTTAAGCTGCTCCATAGCCTTAATCCCCAGTGGTGTCGCCGCATTTCCTAGTCCAAAAAAGTTTGCCATCATATTAGATAAAATAAATCCCATTGAAGGGTGATCCTTTGGTATTTCTGGAAATAATCTCTTTACCACCGGCATGAAAAATGAGACTAACTTCTTTAATAAACCTGCCTCCTCGGCAATCTTCATTAAACCTAACCAAAAAACTAAAACACTAATAAGCCCAATACAAATTGTTACTGCATCTTTTGATCCTTCAAAAACCGCTTTGTTTACTTCTTCCATCGTTCCGTTCATCATCGCATATACAATCCCAACAATCGCCATCGCCACCCATACAAGGTTAACCATCTGTTCCAACACCTAACATATAAGAAAAAATTTCTCTCACATTATTCCAATAAGGTCCGGTTGTAGCAATCAATTTTCGCTTACTATAAAATAAATTGCGTTCTCCTACTTTTTCGTTACCGACATAAACTACTGTTTTCCCTACTTTTTCCCCATCTATCAAATTTACGCTTTTATCAAGTTCCACTTTTAACAAAACTTGTTTTCTCTCGTCTCTTGTTAACGGTACAAAGAAATCATTTTTTGTATAAACATGATTTGCATATTTCTTTTCTTTTAGTTCAGAGAGTGCCCCTTGTCCTAAAACCTTCGTCAGCTTGTATTGTTTAAATCCCTGATCAAATAAATACATATGGTCGTCCCAATCATTAGACGCATTGAGCGTCACCACAATTAAATCTAGTCCATCTTTCGAAGCTGTTGTAACAAGTGTTCGCCCTGCTTTTTTTGTAAATCCTGTCTTTCCGCCTGTTGCAAATTCATAATAAGATGTCACAAGTTTATGTTTATTTTTCCATGGATAGTCCCACGATTTCGATTGGTATGTTTTTGTCCCGGAAATTTTCCGAAACGTTTCATTTCCCATTGCATACCTCGTTAAAAGTGCCATATCATATGCGGACGAATAATGCGTGCCATCACCATCTAAACCATGGGGATTTGAAAAGTGTGTATCTTTCATGCCAATTGCTTTCGCTTTTTCATTCATTAAATACACAAATCCCTCTATACTTCCTCCAACATTTTCAGCAATTGCTTGTGCCGCATCATTACCAGATCGAAGCATCAGACCATAAACTAAATCCTCTAGCTTTACTTTTTGTCCAGGTTTTAAATAAATAGCTGATCCTTCTACACGAACTGCCTCGTTACTAATGGAAACCGTTTCTTTCATTTTGCCAGATTCAGCAGCTAGTAAAGCGGTCATAATTTTCGTAATACTAGCGATTTTTTGTGATTCATGTTCTAGTTTTCCATATAAAACACGTCCAGATTGTTCTTCCATTAATATGGCATTATGGGCGCTCACATCATTCATTTGTGCATATGTAGGAATCGGTATAACACCTGCACACATTATAAGAAGTGCAATCACAATCCAAGTTCGTCTCATATTTCCCCCACGTCCTTTTGGCACTTTTTGTACAAGTGTATGCCTGGCCCCTTAAAATATGAATGAAATATTCTTTTCTATCTCAGCAAAAAAGACGCACAAATATGCGTCTAATACGGGGTCCACTCAACTTGTTTCGCACTCTCAAATCGCTTTTCCACATCCGGCCAATTCACAACATTCCACCAATTTTTAATGTATTCATCTTTTCTATTTTGATACTGTAAGTAATAAGCATGTTCCCACACATCAAGTACAAGTAATGGTATCGTATCCCACTGTGTAAATAGCTGATGCAGTGTACTTTGTAGAATTTCTAATCTTCCTGAACGAGGAACCCATACAAGAATTGCCCAGCCAGATCCCTCTACTTTCAATGCGGCCTCTGTAAAATGCTTTTGAAAACGTAAAAGGCTCCCAAAATCTTTCTCAATTTCTTGCGATAATGCCCCCCTTGGACTCCCGCCCCCATCTTTTTTCATGTTATTCCAAAATATCGTGTGCAAATAATGTCCTGACCCATGAAATGCAGCTTCTCTTTCCCAATGCTTAATTAAATCAAACTGATTTGTTTTTCTTGCTTCTTCCATCATTTTCTCAGCTTTATTCAAACCTTCTACATAGCTACGATGATGTTTATCATGATGTAACATCATAATGTCTCGAGAGATGTAAGGTTCCAGCGCATTATATGGATAAGGTAACGGAGGAAGCGTGTGTCCCCCAATTGGAACGGACCTTTCTGTATACGACCTTTCATACAACTCATATTGTTCATCTTCTTGCATAAAAAGTTCTTGCAAATGATGCTGGATATGTTCTACATCATCACTTATTTCATATATAAATGCAGCATCTGTCTCATATTCATTTTCTTTCATACGTTCTAGTAGCATTTGAATCTTATAAGCAAGCATATGAACATCATACACTTCCATTGCACGGCTATCTAATACATGAAGAACACTTTCACACCAACTCTCTACTTCATGAAAGTAATCTGTAAATACACCTTGTTGACTCATGTCACACCTCCTCGATACTATCCACTTTAACTATATTCAAATCAGGAACCTTATATACCGCGCAGAAAAGTAAAAGAAGCTGAGTTTCCCCAGCTTCTTTACGTTATTTCACACCTTTTTGGTATATCTCAAAATCATGTATAACCTTCAGCTTCACATTAATATTTGTGCAGCATCTTTGTTTGATAATCTGTTTCATAATATTCCAATTCCTCACGCATCGTCTGGAATTTACCTTCTAATTCCTTCATTATTTTTTCCATGGAGTAAGGCGGTGTCTGTTGAAAAACAATGGAGTTTTTTCCCGTATATGCAGAACGGCTATTTTCATACCACTGATCACTTTTTGGCGAGAAAAATTCAGCAATCACTTGATGATAAATTTTATATAATGTTTTCTCGGCGGCCGTCTTTCGAAATGGTTGACTATTTAGTAAAACTAGACATGCATCCAGTCCTTCTTCACAGAATACAAGAAGCCTCCTTATTGATGCCAACAATTCCTCATAATAATGTTTATCACCTGCTGGTGTCTCTTCCAGTAACGAAGGTAGTGAATGGTAATTCACATAATTCGTTATTAAAGTAATCACTTCTTCTAAAAATACTGAAATCTGTTCTGTTTGATTTTCAACCATCGAATTAGACATATCCTTTTCTCCCCTTTGCTATTTTACACAATTTCTACTTGTTTATTTTTATGTAATTCGGTCAGTATCTCTTGTACTTTCATCACTGTTTTATCATCAAAATATTGCTGAAAATCCTCTACCATATTCATGTACACACGCTTCTGTCCGACAAGCTCCTTATTTTTGACCAAACAAGTAAGAGCAACAATATCACGTAAATATATGT
>NZ_JBALQK010000101.1:0-49824 GCF_036965845.1 Bacillus sp. JJ1127
GACCACAAGGAAATTTCTGTTCAGAAATTTCCTTGTGGTCTTTCACTTAATTGTAATGAAGCAAATACCTCACTTATCTTCAAACAATAATGCTTCTAATTCATTTAACTTCTCTTCAAATACTTGTAACGCCTCTTTAACAGGCTCTGGTGATGCCATATCTACTCCTGCTTTTTTCAATACTTCAATTGGATAGTCAGAGCTTCCAGCTTTTAAGAATTCATTAATATAACGCTCTACCGCTGGTTTTCCTTCTTCTAAAATTTGTTTGGATAAAGCTGTTGCTGCACTAAATCCTGTTGCATACTGATATACATAGTAATTATAGTAGAAATGCGGAATGCGAGACCACTCTAAACCAATTTCTTTATCGATGACTAAAGCATCTCCAAAATATTTTTTATTTAAATCATAGTAAATTTCCGTTAACATATCTGGCGTTACTGCATGACCTTCTTGTACCTTTTTATGAATGATATGTTCAAATTCTGCAAACATTGTTTGACGGAATACAGTTCCACGGAATCCTTCTAAGTAATGATTTAATAAATATAAACGTTCTTTCTTATCTTCTGTCGTTTTTAATAAATAATCATTTAAAATTGCTTCGTTACAAGTAGATGCAACTTCGGCAACGAATATTGAATAGTCGCCATATACATGTGGTTGTGTCTTTCTTGTATAGTAGCTATGCACGGAATGACCAAACTCATGTGCAAGTGTAAATAGATTATTTACATTATCATGCCAGTTCATTAAAATATACGGATTTGTTCCATATGCACCAGATGAGTATGCCCCGCTGCGCTTCCCTTTATTTTCATATACATCTACCCAACGGTTTTCATACGCTTCCTTTAAAATCTCAACATACTCGTCACCAAGGACGTTTAAAGATTTCAATAAAATGTCTTGTGCCTCTTCATATTTCACATTCATTTTCACTTCTGGTACAAGTGGTGTATATAAGTCATACATATGCAATTCATCAAGCCCTAATGCACGTTTACGAATGTCAATGTAACGATGCAATAAATGTAAGTTCTCATTTACTGTCTCGACAAGTTGATCATATACCGCTTCAGGGATGTTATTATTACTTAATGCAGCTTGGCGTGCAGAATCATATTTACGAACGCGTGCATTGAAGTTATTACGTTTTACTGCACCACTTAATGTGCTTGCAAATGTATTTTTGTATTTTCCATATGTCTCAAAGACAGCATGAAACGCATCATGACGAACACGGCGATCATCGCTTTCTAAAAATTGAATATAACGGCCATGTGTTACTTCTACTTCTTCCCCATTTTCATCTTTAATAGATGGGAATTTTAAATCTGCATTATTAAGCATACCAAATGTATTACTTGATGCACTCATCACTTCAGATGCTTCTGCTAATAATGATTCTTCTGCTTCTGACAACACATGCGGACGCTGACGTGTAATCTCTTCTAATGCATGCTCATATACACTCAGTTCTTTGTCCTCTTGTAAAAATGATTGTAACTTTTCTTCTGAAATTGTTAAGATTTCAGGAACGATATATGCCATGCTACTTGAAACTTGTGAATATAAGTTCGTTGCACGATCATTCAGTGCTTGATAAGTAGAATTTGTTGTATCTTGATCATAACGCATATGAGCATATGTATATAACTTTCCTAATCGCATTGAAATTTCATCTTCATGCTGTAATACTGCTAACAACGTATTCGCAGAATCACCAAGTTTCCCTCTAAATTCAGCTAATTTTGGCAATAGCTCCTTCACTGCTTGAAATTCTTTTTCCCACTCTTCATCCGTTTGAAAAATATCTTCCAAACGCCATGTGTTCATTTCTTCAACTTCACTACGATTTGGCAATGCTTTTACTGTATTTTGTCCAGGCATCAATAGACCCTCCCTTTAATCTTCTCTACTTAAGTACAATTCGATTCTTCTTATGTAAATCCTTCTAGGCACTCTTTTATTATATCCCCTTTTTCTTTTCTCATGTTATACTTTGTTTCAAATAGAGATAGTGCATGCGCTAAGCAAATTGCGTCATATTCTTTTATTTCCTCCTCTGTTTTTGACATAGTAAATTGCCTCACTTTTCGATACTTATACAGATCGACTTTTTCAATCATCCCTACTTTACATAAAAATGTTATATACTCTACGATTGCAAACTTCCATACATGTTGTGAAAAATACGGTAATATTCGCCGCTGCATGCTACGCCTTTTATTTACATAGTAAAAGACAGCGTGCACTGAAAAATATTCTCCAATTTTAAATTTGCCAATGAAGTCTAGACAAAGAAAAGCCTGCCATACAAAAGGATGTGTTTGAAATGCAAATGCAGATGGAAGTGGAACACCGATTTCAGAAGGAAAATTTGAAGGAGAAAGTCTGAACTGATATAAGAGGCGGAGCAATGATTTATGACTATAATTCCAGATTGGTAGGACATTCATTCGAAAGTGGTTCTTTTTATTTTGCCATTCTCGTTCCAAACGCTCTTTCTGAAAAGGAACCTGACAAAAAATATCTTCAAAAGTACTCGTACGTATCAGAAAATGAATGGTATGTGAGAAATGAACATTGGTAGAAAACGGGGTGAGAAATACACATTTCATAAATAACTTTTCATTTGGACAAAAAAATAGGAGTAGCGGCTGAGGATAAGATTGTATACAAAAAGAGTGAAGGGAGGATAATGAGGTCCAATAAGCAGAGTACCTTTTTAATTGATTACCACCTAATATCCAGATGATTTGTATTCCTGCTTTCCGGTATGAGTAGGTTCTCTTTACTAATTGTTCCGTGGAGATTGACGCACATTGATATTCAATCGCTATTCTTCTTCCCTTTATCTCCATAAAAATATCCGGTCTTTGACGAATCTCTGGAAGATAGTGCTCAATTTCCACATGAAACCCTTGCGATTTGAGCCATCTATATAACTGCTCTTTCCCGCGCATATGATAGGTAGATTCCGGTTCAGATGAAACGTAGCACTGATCCACTTTTTTATGAGCAAAGTGCCAAGTCTTCTGATTTCCTAACTTAAGCTGCACTTCTTTCCCGCAAACTAGACAAAAAAAACGTTCCTTCTTCCTCATCGTAAGTAATGTCTTCTTATCTCGATTGTAAAGAAGGTGCACCTTCTCACCATTCTCTCTCCTTGCAACAAACATACTATCACACCCTTTCTATATTTTTGGTATTCTACAATTTATTGCAAATTCCTTTCTACGCAAAAAAAGGATGCTTTTGTGAAAGCATCCTTTTCTCTATAATAAAGGTGATAATAAGCGATATGTTGATTCAACAATCCGTCTATGAAGGCGCCTTTTATGAAAGCGATCCACATGAATTTCACTTGATACTTGTAAATCATCTTCGAAATCTTTAACAAGTTTCCGAATACTATTTGTATCATATAAAAAGGCATTCACTTCAAAATTCAAATGAAAACTTCTCATATCCATATTCGCTGTCCCAATCGATGCTAAATCAGAATCGACAATTACGATTTTACTATGGAGAAAGCCTTTTTCATATTCATATATCTTTACACCTGCATCTAATAACTCTGGAAAATAAGATCTCGATGCATAAAAGACAGTTCGTTTATCAGGTTTACTAGGCATTAATAAACGAACATCAATGCCCGCAAGAGCTGCTACTTTTAATGCAGATAAAATATCATCATCTGGAATGAAATAAGGTGTAGCGATCCAAATTGATTTTCTTGCAGAAGCAATCATTGTAAAGTAAAGATGTTTAATTGTTTCCCATTTATTATCTGGTCCACCTGCAACAAGTTGCACACCGCCCCAATGATCCCCTTCTACTGGCTTTACTCGTAAATATTCAGGTGCTAACACAGCCTCACCCGTCATATAAAACCAATCTTGTACGAAAATTAATTGTAAACTTTGTACTGCTTCACCTCGTAAATATAAATGCGTATCTCGCCAAAACCCAAAATATTTATTTTCCCCTAAATATTCATCACCAATATTTAGCCCACCTACAAATCCTTCATTTCCATCAATGACAACGATTTTTCGGTGATTCCGATAATTAATTTTATCATTTAAGATTGGAAAACGTACTGGAAAAAACGGAATCATCTCTACACCAGCATCATTTAATTCATCGATATAAGCGTTTGAAAGCTTAAAACTCCCAACAGCATCATATAAAAAACGGACAATAACGCCTTCCTTAGCCTTTTGAATTAAAATATCTTTAATTTTTGTTCCAAGCTTATCATCACGTACAATATAATATTCCATATGAATATGATGCTTCGCCTTTTTCAACCCATCCAAAATCATTTGAAACGTTTCATCCCCATTTGTTAACACTTTTGTTTCGGTTTGAAACGAAATATTTAATGCTCCAAGTCGATCAGCTAACCGAAATAATAACTCCTGGTGTTTATGGTTTTGCAAGATGCGTTCCTGATAATCCTCATGTCCTTTGTACCGCAAGAAAGCTTGTTCATCCAAAAGCGCCTTCTTTTGAAACATTCGTTTTCTGCGAAAGTTTTGTCCAAATAATAAATAAGCAAAAAATCCAAATACAGGAAAAATACCTAACACAATTAACCATGTCAATGTTTTAGATGGATTTCGATTTTCCAAGAAAATAACACAACCAATTAAAAATGCAGAAACAGTAAATAGAATACTTAAAATACCTAAAAATGAAATGTTTTTTATGCCTATTACATCCGAATAAAATGCTACATCAATAATCATGCGTAGCGAAACAAACACTGCAAATAATCCTAAAAAGAAGAAAAGTAGCTTTAACGTATTTTTCATCTCTGCCCCCCTTATCCACAAAGCTTTTCTACCCCTTAATATGCCCATCATATAAAAAGCCGATTTCATACTATAGAAATCGGCCTACGTTTTAGAAGGAAAATGACTGCGAATCGTCTCAAGTGCATGTTCTTTAACAATCTGTTTACCGTACTCACTTACACGGTGAACCGTTAAAGTAGATTCTTCCCCATATTCTAAAATAATACTTAAAACACGGTCAATTTCTTCTTCATCGTGTAGCACTTCATCAAATTCAACATATACATAATAGCGGTCTTCAAACGAATATAATTCATCTTTTATATCTTCAAAGATAAGACGATGGCTTAATGAAATAACATCTTCAAAATCATCGAATTTAATTAAAAAGCCAAATGTTCCATCTTCGTTAAAGTTTGTCCCCGCTTCTTCCTCTAATTCTTGTTGAAACAAAGATTCAATATGCTCGTCTAGAGGAATATCGATAATTTTATCTAGACCTATTGGTAATTCTAATTTTTGTCCATCTTTTGAAAGCTGTGCTTTCGTTACAAGTACTTCAAGTCCTTTATCAAGTGCCTGCACTTGAATCCACAATGGTCCATCAATAAAGAAATCATCATGATCGCGCGCCTCATCCATCATTTCCCAAAATAATTGTTCACTTCGTTCGCGATTATACCAGATCTCTTCACGATTAAACCCTCTATCCTCTATATCAACGTACGTAATAAAAAACTTCATCGTATGATCATTAATTCTTTCAATATCCAAAATACAACTCTCCCTTCCTGCTTAGAATTGTTATGAAGGGATTCCCCACTCATATGACAAATCAATAGATTCTTGTACTTTCATTTTATGATAAGATTCTCCAGAATGGAAATAAAATCGTTTTATTTTATAAAAACAGTCACTCGCCCATATTTATATTAAACTAAACCATTACATCCACTCTCCATTAACAAAAAATTGGACATACATTTACCTATCACACCGTACAATGTAATACAGTAAAGTTTCCAGTAGTAGCGCTTACTATTCAAAAATAGCGGGATAAAGCTGATCAAACTTTTTCTTCCCATACATAATCGTTTATTAAAACAGAATAAATGGAGGCAAAATAATGGAGTTAGATTTTTTGACATCTATACTAATGATTGTCGGTATCGATGTTGTATTAGGTGGTGATAATGCAATTGTCATCGCACTTGCCAGTCGTAATCTACCCGAATCTAAACGAAATCAGGCCATCCTTATTGGTACTAGTTTAGCAATTGTACTGCGAATTCTGCTCACAATACTTGCCGTCTATTTGCTCGATATACCATTTTTGCAACTTATCGGAGGCATCTTGCTTACACTGATTGCTGTAAATTTACTGACCGATAGTAACAATGACCTTTCTTCTATTCAAGCAAAAACAACATTATTTCAAGCAGTGCGTACAATCGTATTTGCCGATCTCGTTATGGGTTTTGATAATGTCCTTGCAATTGCTGGAGCAGCTCATGGAAATATTCCACTCGTAATTATTGGCTTATTAATTTCCATCCCCATTATTATTTGGGGCAGCAAACTCATTCTATTATTTATGGAACGATTCCCTTTTCTCATTTATTGCGGAGGTGCAATTTTAGCTTACACAGCAGGAAAAATGATTACGCACGAAACGAGACTTGCAACTTTTTTCAATCATAATCCTACTTTTACAGCAAGTATTCCCTTCCTCTTCATTTTTACAGTATTATGTGTCGGCTTTATTGTTCAACATGTAAAACTGCGTAATATGAACCATTGATACATGTAGTATATAAATACAAATTGAAGCAACAACATAAACCCTTTCTTTTTAGGTAGGAAAGAGCATCCAGCCATGCATAGAAGCGGTCAGACCCTCTTCCTGCCCCACGCCAAGTTAAAACAAAGAGAGAGAACGAGCGCAGGTCACTTTTTGTTCTTCATAGCCGTGACTTATATGTTGGAAAATCAAAATGGATATATATAACTGAAATTATGCGAAAACCTTCTACTTATTATGATAGTAGAAGGTTTTCGCATACATAACTTTATTATTAATTTACAAGACGCTGTGCTTCACGTAGTTGAAATGTTCTTACTGTACGTGGTAAGAAGCGACGAATTTCGTCTTCATTATAACCAACTTGAAGGCGTTTTTCATCAATCATAATAGGACGACGTAAAATGCCTGGATAGTCACGAATCATCTTATATAAATCTTGAAGTGGTAAAGATTCTAAGTTAACATTTAATTCTTGGAAAACTTTCGAACGAGTAGAAATAATCTCATCCGTTCCGCTTTCTGTCATGCGTAAAATTTCTTTAATTTCCTCAATCGTTAATGGATCTGAGAAAATATTACGTTCTGTATAGGGAATATGATTTTCCTCTAGCCATAATTTCGCCTTTCTACAAGACGTACAACTTGGAGAACTATATAGTGTTACCATACAAGACTCACTCTCCTTAAAGAGTACAAATTCTGTACTAATTACAGTTTAAATTTCTATGTTCCAGCAATTCTCCACTATAACTTGTCTTACAAGAAAATAAAAAATCGCTTTACATGTAAGCAACAACTGAATAAGCAATTTTTAACAAACAACAATTACTTTAAATAAGTAACTTCTATAGTCATTATACAATAGATTTACCAAGAAATATACAGTAAATTTCCTTCCTAATCAGAAAATCCCTCTTCAAATTCAAGCCGATTCTTAACATGCTTACATTCGATTTACACACGCAAAGAAACGAATTCTCTAGTCCTTGATATGTGCTGTCAAAGCGTTTTTTAACCTTTTTAGAAATTGATTTCCTTCCTATTCATAAGAAAACCTACCTGTTTGAAAGCTAACATTTCCTTACCTTTTTTCGGTAAAATGATGGTAAAATGTAAGACTTGGAGATATACAAAAAGAACGTTTGTTCTTATTTATTCTATCAAATCTCATAATTACTGTCTAGCATATTTCTAGTCAAAATGAATATTTTTCTGATATTTCTTTCTTTTTTCACTTTTTTCTCATACAATAAAAGTACAGACAGGCAAAGGGGGAATTTACATATGATTGCTTTTTTTATTGATTTTGCAATTGTGGCGGCCCTTGTCATCGGGATCACAGCATTCATTGGCGTCATTACAAATAGCATCGGTGAAAAACTCTTTGGCGGGAAAGAAAAAATGAAGTTTGTTAATAAAAGCTCCGACATACAATCTGGTTGGAAACAAGTTGGAGGTAAAGGAATTTATAAAAAACGTACGTATTAAAAAGAAGCAGGCAATCGCCTGCTTCTTTTTGCATTATTCCCCTACAGATGCCCATTTAAAGCTTAAATCGCCACCGTATTTATGGAAGTATAAATCTTTAATTGATTCTCTTTGTAAGTATGCTCTACTACGTTGATATACTGGAGCAATTGCCGCATCGTCAAGCAGCATTTTCTCTGCTTCGAGTAAATTTTTCCAACGTGCGTTTACATCGCTACCATCTTTCTTCGCTTTCATAATAATTTCATCATATTTCGGATTAGAATATCCCATTTTATTTTGCGCGCCACCTGTTACAAACATATCAAGGTATGTAATTGGATCTGGGAAATCTGCACTCCATGAAGAGAATGACATGACATAGTCACCTGCATCTTCTAATTTTAATTTTTGCGCAAATGGCTGTTGTTTAATTTTCACTGTTAAACCTGGTAAGTTCTTTTCTAGCTCGCCTTTTAAATACTCACCTGTCTTTTTGGATAATTCTACGTCTTCATTTAATAATTCTAACTCAATTTCATTTTTACCAAGTTCTTTTTTCCCAGCTTCCCAATATTTTTTCGCTTCTTTTATGTTCGGTTTCACAAGATCTCCATTTTCAACTCGGAAATCCTTTTTATCAGGACCGAACATAAATTTACCTGGAATTAATCCAGTTGCTGGAATAGATCCATTATTTAAAAGTGTATCAACAAGTGGTTTGCGTTCAAAACCAAGTGAAATTGCCTTACGAATATTTTTATTTGCTAACGCTGGATCCTTTTCATTTAAACGAAGGAAAAATACTGATGTTTCGTCTAATGTTATAAAATCTGGTTTCCCTTTATATTTATCGATAAATTCTGCTAATAATGTTGCACGATCGATCGCTTTTGTTTCATATAAATTAATTGGAGTAGCTGTATCTTTTACAATATTGAAGTTCACTTCTTCCAGCTTCACTACTTTATTATCCCAATATGATGGATTCTTTTTAATCTGGAAGTTTCTCTCGTGTTTCCACTCACTAAGTACGAATGGTCCATTGTAAAGTGTTGTATTTGCTTCTAATCCAAACTTGTTCCCTTGCTCTTTTACATATTTTTCATTTACAGGGTAAAATAACGGATACACCATTAAATCTACAAAATACGGGATAGAATTATCTAATTCTACTTCTAACGTATAGTCGTCAGTCGCTTTTACGCCCAATTGATCTGGTGCCATCTCTCTCTTATTAATTTTCTCTGCATTTTTGATATCATACATCATGTATGCTGATTTTGCAGCTGTATCAGGATTGATCGCTCTCTTCCATGCATACTCAAAATCCTTTGCTGTCACAGGATCACCATTTGACCATTTTGCATCTTCACGTAACTTAAAAGTATACTTCTTACCATCTTCTGACTTCTTATATTCCTTCGCTACTCCCGGAACTAATTTATCATCTTTTCCAAGACGATATAATCCTTCCATCGTATTATTCATGGCTCTTGAAGAAACCGAATCAGCTGATAACGCTGGATCCATCGTTGGAATTTCTTGTGTTTCAACTAAATTTAATACTTGTTTCGCATTACTTTTACCGCTTTCCCCTTTTGCTTTCGCTTGCGATTCGTCTTTTTGATAGCTACATGCCCCTAATAACATGCTCATTGCTAATGTTGATGCTACAAAAACTGGTACCTTCTTCTTCATCCTTCCATCCCCCTAAAAAATGTTAGCCCTTTCATTTCCAAACAAAAAGAAATGTATATATCTTCTAATAATTCATATTATACACATAAATGTGTTTTTTGTATATTTCTTTTTCTATCTTATTAAAATTTTCTGTTAACATTTCGTTTTTCATAAACGCTTTATATCGCCTTTTTACCTGTGTAAAATGCATAAATTAACCATTTTCCAAAAAATATAAATTATCAGAATATAATAAATGTTATATTCTATAATATTTTTGGATAATTATACTTTTTTCTTTCTCTGTTCTCTATATAACCTAGACCCCCTATCGAATTTACATGGCACACACTATATATATCCATTTTGATTTTCCAACATATAAGTCGCGGCTATGAAGAACAAACAGTGACCGCTACTTATTTTCTCTCTTTATTTTCACTTGGCATGGGGCAGGAAAAGGATCTGACTTCTATGCATGGCTGGATTCTCTCTCCCACCTAAAAAGAAAGGTTTTATGTCTATTTTTCAATTTGTACTTATATAGAAAAAATCCCATTATGTTTTCTTTACAAATACTTGATGTTCTGCGCTGCAAAATGAATGCAAGTGTTAATAAAGTATGATAAGATACACTTTGCTTAAAAATGATGTTAGTAAAGAGGGGGATGGGATGACAGCCATTCATTCACAAAACAGGAAAGAAGAAAAATTAAATTTATTCTTCTTAACATGGCCTATTTTTTTAGAAGTTTTTCTTTTTATGTTAATGGGGATCGCTGACACTTTTATGCTAAGTGCATTATCAGATGATGCAGTATCGGGCGTTGGCGCAGCAAATCAATATCTCCACATTGCAATATTAGTGCTAGAAGTAATCGGAAATGGTGCTGCAATTGTTGTATCTCAGTATCTCGGTTCCAAACGATACATGGAAGCGTCAAAAATATCAGCATTAGCAGTTACCTTAAATTTAGGGGTCGGCCTTATTATAAGTACCATTTTTCTTTTATTTTCAAAAAATATGATGGCTGCAATGAATTTACAAGGTGATGTCTTAGCTTACGCACAAAATTATTTATCGATTGTCGGGGGAGCAATCTTTCTTCAAGCTATTATCAATTCACTAGCTGCAATTATTCGTGTTCATGGATTTACAAAACAAGCGATGTTTATTTCACTAGGAATGAATATCCTTCACATTGCCGGAAACTATATGCTTATTTTCGGAAAGTTTGGCATGCCTGAACTCGGTGTGCAAGGGGCTGCTATTTCCTCTGCATTCAGTCGATTTATCGCACTCATTGTTTTCTTCTGGTTACTCTATCGCGTCATGGAATACCGCGTAAAATTAACATACTACTTTACCTTATCAAAGGAATATATAGGGAAAATCTTAAAAATCGGTATTCCCTCTGCATTTGAGCAAGTTATGTACCAGGCATGTCAAATCGTCTTCTTATACTACGCGACATACTTAGGTGCAGAGTCATTAGCAGCAAGACAATACGCCACAAACATTTCGATGTTTACGTATTTATTTGCGATCGCTATTGGAATGGGAACAGCCATTATCGTCGGTCGTTTAGTTGGCGGAAATGAAAAAGATGAAGCCTATATACGCGTGTGGAAAAGTGTAAAGTGGGCTATCGGTGTTACGTTATGTATGGTCATTCTTGTCATAACATTTCGCATTCAGTTAATGGAATTATTTACAGATAATCCTCATATCATCGCTCTAGGAGCATCCGTTCTTTTATTAAGCCTTATATTAGAAACGGGACGAACGATGAATATTGTCATCATCAATTCACTCCGTGCAGCAGGTGATGCAAAATACCCTGTCCTAATTGGAGCATTCTCAATGGTACTCATGAGTTTGCCACTCGGCTACTTTTTTGTGTTTTATTTACATATGGGGCTTTCTGGTATTTGGCTAGCTATTGCCATCGATGAGTGGACGCGTGCAATTATTATGTTCTTCCGCTGGAAAAGCAGAGCATGGGAAAACTACGCTCTTGTTAAACCTGAGGCTTCTGAAGAGTCAGCACCAGTTCAAGCCTAATATAAATCATATACACTACTTTTATAAATTTATTTTGATTTTCCAACGTACAAATAACAGCTTTGAAAATAAAAGGAAACTCTCCACTCATTCTCTCCTTTTGTTTTCATACGGCATGGGGCTAAAAAAGGTTCTGTCCGCTTCTATGCATGGGCGGATCTTCTCTCCCACCCAAAAAGAAAGGGGTTATATCAGTTTTCTAATTTGTATTTACATAAAAAAGAAGCGACCTCTCAAGGCCGCTTTTTCTATTATTGATAGATTTCTTTATATTTCTTGTATTCTGCTTCTGAGCATAAAACAAAATGTCCAGGACGAATTTCCCGCATCGTTGGTACTTCATTTCCATATTGATGCTGAGATGGATCATACACAATCCGTTTACGATTGCGCTCATAGTCTGGATCAGGAAGCGGAATCGCTGATAATAATGATTTTGTATATGGATGAATTGGATTCTCATATAATTCATCACTGCTCGTTAATTCAACAATTTGACCACGATACATAACACCAATGCGATCACTAATGTATTTTACCATTGATAGGTCATGGGCAATGAATAAATATGTTAATCCTTTTTCTTTTTGCAACTTTTTCAATAAGTTTACAACTTGCGCCTGAATCGATACGTCCAGCGCAGAAATTGGCTCATCCGCAATGATAAATTCAGGTTCTACAGCTAGCGCACGAGCAATCCCAATACGTTGACGTTGTCCACCAGAGAATTCATGCGGGAAACGGTTTGCGTGTTCTTTATTTAATCCAACTGTATTCAGTAATTCATGAACACGGTCCATACGTTCTTTTTTATTTTTTGCTAACCCGTGAATATCAATACCTTCTGCAATAATATCCCCAACTGTCATACGCGGGTTTAATGACGCATATGGATCTTGGAAAATCATTTGCATTTTACGATTAAATTTCTTTAACTCTGCTCGTGATTTTTTACCATGTACGTTTTCACCATCGAACAATACTTCACCAGCAGTTGCATCGTATAAGCGAATAATCGTTCTTCCCGTTGTCGATTTTCCGCAACCCGATTCTCCTACAAGCCCAAATGTTTCACCGCGGTAAATATCAAATGAAATATCGTTGACCGCTTTTACAACACCACCACTCACATTGAAGTGCTGCTTCACATTTTTTACTTCAATTAATTTTTCACGTTGATTAGTCATGTTGTTCACCTGCTTTCATCTGAAGAATTCGTTTTTGAACGACTTCTGGCGGTTTCACTTCCGGCGCTTGCTCATGAAGTAACCATGTTGCCGCATAATGTGTATCACTTACTTTAAACAATGGTGGTTCCATTTCAAAATCAATTTTTAACGCCTGCGGGTTACGTGGTGCAAAAGCATCCCCTTTTGGCGGTTTCAATAAATCTGGAGGTGTTCCAGGAATTGCATATAACTCTTCCTCTGAACCATCTAAACTTGGCATAGATGCGATTAATCCCCATGTATACGGATGTTTTGGATTGTAGAAAATTTCATCAACCGTTCCAATTTCAACAACTTTACCAGCATACATAACAGCAACTCGATCTGCCACGTTCGCCACTACACCTAAGTCATGCGTAATGAAAATAATTGCCGCTTCCGTTTTCTGCTGAATATCCTTCATTAATTCCAAAATTTGCGCCTGAATTGTAACGTCAAGTGCCGTCGTTGGCTCATCGGCAATCAATAATTTTGGATTACAAGCTAGTGCCATCGCAATAACAACACGCTGTCTCATACCACCGGAAAATTGGTGGGGATATTGCTTTAAACGCGCTTCTGGATTTGGAATTCCAACAAGATCGATTAACTCTAAAGCAACTTTACGTGCATCTGCTTTACCCATTCCTTGGTGCTTAATAAGACCTTCCATGACTTGATTACCAATTGTCATCGTTGGATTTAATGATGTCATCGGATCTTGGAAAATCATCGCGATTTCTTTCCCACGAACTTGTTGCATTTCTTTTTCCGTTAACTTTGTTAAATCACGACCGTCAAATATAATTTCTCCATTTTTAATGCGTCCTGGAGGGTTAGGGATTAATCCCATTAGCGCTTTCGATGTAACAGATTTCCCAGAACCAGATTCTCCTACAATCGCTAATGTTTCTCCTTTTTTCAAATCAAAAGTAACTCCACGAACAGCTTGCACTTGACCAGCATGTGTATCAAAGGAGACTTGTAAATCTTTTACCTCTAACAATGTTTTCATTTTACTTCTCCCTCCTCTTTTACTTACGCATTTTTGGATCTAACGCATCGCGTAATCCATCTGCCATTAAGTTAAATGCTAAAATTAACATACTGATAACAATCGCAGGGATGAACATCATATGTGGATATGTTTGAATTGATTTATATCCATCATTTACAAGAGAACCAAGCGATGCAAATGGCGGCTGAATACCAAGTCCAATGAAACTTAAGAACGCTTCACCGAACACCGCTGTAGGAATTGTAAACATTGTCATAACAATAATTGGTCCCATTACGTTTGGAATTAAGTGTTTCACAATTAATTGTGTGTTTGTTGCGCCTAATGTACGAGATGCTAATACATATTCTTGATTTTTCAGTTTTAAAATTTGTCCCCGCACAATCCGTGACATTCCAATCCAGCCTGTAATTGCCATCGCAAGTGTAATTGACCAAATACCTGAACCCATAATAATTACCATCAAAATAACGATAATTAAATACGGAATACCATTAATAATTTCCATGATACGCTGCATAATATTATCTACTCGTCCACCATAGAACGCTGAAATACCTCCATATGCAACCCCAATTACTAAATCAATCGCTGCCGCTAATAGGGCGATATATAATGATACGCGTGTTCCTTCCCATGTTCTTGTCCATAGATCACGTCCAAGATCATCTGTACCAAACCAGAAATACTCTTTAATATCACGTTTTGCATATTGATCAACACCATATTGATCTTTACCATCAAACGGCAACCAATGAATATTTTCGATTACTGGAATTTTTGGTGGCATTTTTGCACGACCTAAGTCTTGCTCTTTATAGGAATGTTTACTTACCATCGGCCCAAAAATTGCCATAAGTGTAATAATAATCAGTAATACAAGACCGAACATTGCCCCTTTATGCTGGAACAAACGTCTTCTTACATCTTGCCAAAAAGTTAAGCTTGGACGGGCAATGACTTCATTATCAACATTGCTTTGATTGGCTGGCTGAAATAAATCTGGAGATAATTTTTGTATATCTTTCATCATTTTTTCCCTCCCGCTAGACGAATACGAGGATCAATAATTCCGTATAAAATATCCACAATAAAGATGACTAAAATAAAGATTGCACTATAGAAAATTGTTGTTCCCATAATAACTGTATAATCATTTAATGTTATCGATTTAACGAATTGCTCCCCAAGTCCAGGTACAGCAAAAATTTGTTCAATAACAAGTGTCCCTGTAATTAACCCTGCAACCATTGGTCCTAAAATTGTAACAACCGGAATAAGTGCGTTACGAAGTGCGTGTTTCACAATGATAACGCCTTGACTAATCCCTTTTGCTTTTGCTGTTAAAATATAATCAGCCTGCATAACTTCAATTAATTCTGCACGAGCAAAACGCGCGATTGTTGCGATAACTGCCATTGATAAGGCGATAGTAGGCATAACTGTAAATTCAGGTCCCTTCCAGAATGCAACTGGGAACCAGCCAAGTTTTACACCTACGAAATATTGTAACAGTGCCGCAAATACGAAGGATGGTACCGACATTCCGAGTACGGAAATAATCGTTGCTCCATAATCGACCCATGTATTATTACGAAGTGCGGCGATAACTCCTAAGATTAATCCTATAAATGTACCAAACACAATTGCCTGGAAGCCAAGCTGTGCTGATGGCCCAATACGCTCGACAATCATATCTGTTACTGGACGGTTATCATATTGGAATGATACTCCTAAATCACCTTTTACTAAGTTTCCTAAATAACGCGCATACTGAACTGGTAGCGGATCATTCAAACCATATTTTTCTAAAATGAGTTCCCTTTGCTGTGGTGATAATTTCTCTTGGTTTTTAAGTGGAGAACCCGGCAGTAATTTCATTAGAAAGAATGTTAATGTAGTAATTAAAAATAATGTTACAATCATGTACACGAAACGTTTGAATACATAACGTCCCATAGTCAAGCACCTCCCCATTTTTTCAAAAGCAATAAGATAGTTTAAAATATTCTTACTTTTATTTTTTTTTAAAATAAGAGTATATGCCCATCAGAGGCATATACCCTTGTAAACGATGGAATAAAAATTATTTTTGTTCAACAGATGCAAGCTTATAATTCAGTTTACCACCGTAATTAATCGGGATAATATCTTTCACAGCACCTTTTGCCAAGTAAAGTAAGCATGTCCCTTTTGGAAGCTCGGCGCAATAACCGCATCTTCTTTCATTAACATCTTTTCAACCTGTAAAAGGTTATCTCAGCGAGCTTGTAAATCTTTCGTATCTGTTTTTGCTTTTTGAATTCACTCATCATACTTTGGATTCTGTTTTGTGTACCATTCACAACAAACATATCTACATATGAAATTGGATCTAGATAATTCTGACCTTCAACATTGAAAGCAAACTCATATTATCCTACCTCCCCCTAATTGCACTTCCTGTACCCAACTTATTAAAATAATAGAATTGAAAGAATAATCTCCAAGTTTCTACAATTTTCATTATACATATAATATGACGATTGTGAATATCATTTTTTGTTTTTTTGTTAAAATTTTTAATGAAATGTTAATTTTTTTATTTTTCTGTAAAGGTATAACTTAACATTGATACCATCATATTGAAATAAAATACACAATTGCGTATAATTTTCAAATAATTACTTCTAGTACTCATTATAACTTTTATAGTATAATAATTCCAGTAGCATTTTGACGGAGGGGAACATTTTGAATAGACTTTTTTTTCATACCTGCATACTCATTTTATTCGCAATACTTACTTCTAGTATTGGTGCATTTTTATTTCCATCTCACTTTTTGTTGAATTTTGTCAATATTTCGTTTTATATCGCATTATTGTGTATTCTCTTAGGCGGCTTTTTATTCTTATTTCAAAGTGGATTTTTCAACGTAACGATATATGCCTTCCAAAAAGTGTTTGGAACAAATAAAAAAATCGAATCTCTAATTGAAGAAGAAGAGCCTGTTGATAAAAAAGAACGAATCTATAAGACATATTCATTCACATGGACATATCCTATTTGTATTACAGGTGTTCTACTTGGAGCCCTCTCGACAATTATTAGCTTTACTATTTTGATGTAGTTTGCAAACAATCTTCCATATGATATAATAATTTGCAAAACATTTTGCTATTAAATAGCTTCAACTCTTGAATAGCAAGAGTTACGTTATAATAATTTCATATGCATGCGATGAGAAAGAAGAGTACATATTGCAGCAATTTCAGAGAGCTTGTGGCTGGTGTGAACAAGTAATTGTACAATATGGAATGGGCTTTTGAGCACCAAACCGAAACAACTGAGGAGTAGGCTTTGGCGTTATATCCAGCGTTATAATGGATACAAGAGATTTCACAGCCGTGAAATAATTAGGGTGGTACCGCGGTCCATTCGTCCCTATATCATTTGGGATGATTGGGCTTTTTTGTATTATAAAGCGGAAGCGGCTCGCTCAGAATGTGAGGGGGATGGAGCTCCTGACGTAGAGGCGTTCTTTGCCTCGCAGGAAGGCGCGAAGCCACCGATCATTCTTGCCGCTGGAGCTGGATTATATAAAAAGCGGAGGCGACTGCCTAGCCCTGGGTGGCTAAAGTTCTTTTCCACAGAAGGTGCTTTTTACCTTCTCGTGGGGAAGGTTCTTAGCCGCGAAGGGCTAGGAGCCGGAGCTAGATTACACAAAAAGCGGAAGCGGCTCATATTGATCTACTTCCCCCACCCTTCAACAATACATACCTAAAATTTAAGGAGGAATTACTTATGTCAGTTATCTTTTCTGGTATTCAACCAAGTGGAACAATTACACTTGGAAACTATTTAGGAGCTATGAAGCAATTTACAGAACTCCAAAACGAACATGATTGTTATTTCTGCATTGTCAATCAACATGCTATTACAGTGCCTCAGGACTCTGTACAGCTTCGTAAAAATATCCGTAGCCTTGCTGCACTATATGTCGCTTGTGGCATTGACCCTGAAAAATCAACTTTATTTGTGCAATCAGAAGTACCAGCACACGCTCAACTAGGATGGATTATGCAATCTATCGCATATGTTGGAGAATTAGAACGAATGACACAATACAAAGATAAATCATCAGGCAGAGAGTCTGTTCCAGCCGGTTTACTTACGTATCCACCGTTAATGGCTGCTGATATCTTACTTTATAACACTGAAATCGTTCCAGTTGGTGACGACCAAAAACAACATATGGAAATAACACGTGATTTAGCAGAACGTTTCAATAAACGTTACCGTGAAATATTCACAATTCCGGAAATTCGTATTCCAAAAGTAGGGGCACGTGTTATGTCATTAACAGAGCCTACGAAAAAAATGAGTAAATCTGATCCAAATCCAAAATCAATGATTAGCATGCTTGATGAGCCTAAAACAATTGAAAAGAAAATTAAAAGTGCAGTAACTGATTCTGACGGCATTGTAAAATACGACAAAGAAAACAAACCTGGTATTTCCAACCTATTAACAATCTATTCTTCATTCACAGGCAAAACAATCGAAGAACTAGAAACTTATTATGAAGGAAAAGGATACGGTGACTTTAAAGGCGATTTAGCGAAAATCGTTGTAGAAGCAATTCGTCCAATCCAAGAAAAATATAACGAACTAATCAACTCTCCAGAATTAGATGAAATTCTAGACAAAGGTGCTGAAAAAGCAAACCGAGTTGCAATAAAACAACTACGTAAAGTAGAAAATGCAATGGGATTAAGCAGAAAACGTAGATAATGATAAAAAGCGGAGGCGACTGCTTAGCCCTGGGTGGATAAGGTTCTTTCCCACAGAAGGTGCTTTTTACCTTCTCGTGGGGAAGGTTCTTAGACGCGAAGGGCTAGGAGCCGGAGCTGGATTATATAAAAAGCGGAGGCGGCTCGCTCAGAATGTGAGGGGGATGGAGCTCCTGACGTAGAGGCGTTCTTTGCCTCGCAGGAAGGCGCGAAGCCACCGATCATTCTTGCCGCCGGAGCTGGATTACACAAAAAACTGCACCTCCAGTTGTTAGACTGTATCTAACAATTGGGGTGCAGTTTTTTTACTGCTTTTTAATTTACCTTTTGCTCATTTTCCATTTCCCATAGTTTCTCAAAGAATGGTTGTCCTTTTACAAGGCGTTCACATAGCTGTTCATGCTTCTCCGACCAGCCATATTTTGCTTCTTCATAAAGACGCTCCCAAACGTCTTCAAAATTCATATGTTGAACTGTTCCATAAGCTGATGGATCCCACTCTGTATACCAATAGCGAATTTCAGCTGGATTTTTCGTTGTATGTAGTTGATCTAACGCCATAAATAGCAATTGCTTTAATTGTCTTTCTTTACGTGTTAAACCATTCATGATATAAGGTGATGGCGATAAAATGTGATGCTCTTTTTGAATTTCTTCTACTTGAAACTCATACGTTTCTGCCTGAACATTCTCTACCATCTCATATACCATCTGTTCTTGACGCGGTATAAGTCTACTTTTTCGAATTGGTACATTGTAGCCAATTGAATCTACTGCAATAATTCCTTTTCCATCTGTAACAACAAAACAGTACTCTTGTTGCAAACGTTCATGATTTTTACGAATATACGCCTTATGATGTACGTCTTCCAATAACTTTTGCGGAAGCTCCAATAATTCGTTCTCGATGTAATGATATAATGTGGAATCTACTTTTAATAATGGCACTTGATCTAATAACTCAATCGTATCATCCTTCCGCCATTCGTAAAAATGACAAACGTTATACCCATTTTCTTCACCTTCAAACCAATTTACCCATACATCATGCAGATATAACATTTTCTACCCCTCACTTCACTACTGTTTGTACATCTCATTATGTTCATTTTTTGTAAAATTTATTCCATCCAAGGAAATATATTCTACTTATTATTTCTTCACCGCACCTTACTTCCATTTTCACCATGAAAAAAACTTGGCAGCGCCAAGTTTTCAATTCAGCATTCGAAATTTGCCTAATAAACTGCCCGTTAATGCGGAATAAATGTATTAGCCTTATTTAATATGTGCTTTGCATCTATAGATAATAAAGAAAGTGTATTTTCTCGTTCAAGTTCTACACACTCTTTTACAATATGAAATCCAATTGCATACCCAAGCATCTTTGGATACTTGTGCATCCCAGTTAGTAAACAATCATGTTCCCTCGTTCCTCTCTTCATATCTACTCTATCTTTTACAATCTTCTCCCAATAATATCGTGCTTCTTCTTTTGTAAAGTATAACGTCCAAGGTGCACATTCTTCTTCTGTATGCCTTTCAGTCACAGCCTGCTCCGCTAATCCCTCCATAATCATTGTATCTAATAATGTATAGTCCTTTTCCCTATTTTCAATTTGATGTAACCGACATATATGATGATATTCATGCGTCAGCAACGCTTTTAATTCCTTCACTGAATTTTTGCCGCATACAAATAAAAAAATAACATGACGCATTGTTAAACCCGCTTTTCCGTTATACTCTTCTTGCACAGTTCGATTATATGAATCTGATAACAAAATAAAGACAGGGACATCTGGGCCTTTTAACCATTTTCTTAGCTCTTCATACTCTTTAGATAACTCTTTCCAAATCTGCTTCTCCTCTAACTGTCCAATCTCCTTTTCCCCTTCTCTTACCGGGCGATACATACCTTTAGAAACTAAAAATTGATACAGTCTCTCTTTTGGCAATGGAATGTATTTTGTAAACTTCTCACAAAGTTTTTCTGGACGTCCATAATACAAATGTAGCCAATCTGCCGTTTGAATAATCCCCATCCTCACCTCTCCCCTCTCTTCTATACATATGCAAGAAAAGGAGCAAACGCGAAATGATGAAGTGAAACTTTTGTCAGTGGCGTTTTCCTACACACCTCTCCCGGCTATGAAGTCAAAAGCGGACCTTTTCTCACACTCTCCTTTTGGCTTCACTCGGCATGGGGCTCAAAATGGCCCTGACCGCTTCTACGCATGATCGGACGCTCTCTCCCAACCTAAAAAGAATGGGCTTTGATTTATAAATAAAGAGGGTGTTTTACATAACACCCTCTTACTACATTATTTATACGCTTTAAATACTAACACTGCGTTATCACTACCCAATCCTTCCTAATTACGGCCATGGACACAAAAACTAACCTTCTCTTACTTTCTACTTTTGTTTTTACATGGCATGGGGCTCAAAATGGCTCTGACCGCTTCTACGCATGATCGGACGCTCTCTCCCAACCTAAAAAGAAAGGGGTTTGATTTATAAATAAAGAGGGTGTTTTACATAACACCCTCTTACTACACTATATTATTGATATTTTTTAAATACTAATACTGCGTTATGACCACCGAATCCTAATGAATTACTTAATACAGCACGTACTTCTTGATGTCTTGCTTTGTTTGGTACGTAATCTAAATCACATTCTGGATCTGGTGTTTCATAATTAATTGTTGGAGGAATAACGCCATCTGTAATTGACTTAATAGAGAATATCGCCTCAACAGCTCCAGCTGCACCTAATAAGTGGCCTGTCATTGATTTTGTAGAGCTAATCGCTACTTTATATGCATGCTCACCAAATGCCTCTTTAATTGCCATCGTTTCATATTTCTCATTTGCACCTGTACTTGTACCATGCGCATTAATATAATCAATATCCTCTGGCTCAAGACCTGCATCCGCTAACGCTTGACGTATCGCACGAACGCCGCCTTCACCACCAGGAGCAGGAAGTGTAATATGGAATGCATCACCTGTTGCACCATATCCAACAAGTTCTGCATAAATGTGTGCACCACGTGCTAATGCATGCTCTAACTCTTCTAGTATAAGAATGCCGGCACCTTCTCCCATTACAAAGCCGCTTCGATTTTTATCGAATGGACGACAAGCAGTTGCTGGATCCTCATTAAATGTTAATGCTTTCGCCGAACTAAATCCTGCAAATGCCATACTTGTTAACGGCGCTTCTGCACCACCTGTAATCATTGCATCTGCATCGCCGCGCTGAATGACTTTAAACGCATCACCAACAGAATTTGCTCCTGATGCACAAGCTGTCACAGAACAAGTATTAATTCCTTTTGCACCTGTAGCAATTGAGACTTGACCCGCAGCCATATCAGGAATCATCATTGGTATCAAAAATGGACTTACACGGCGAGGACCTTTTTCCGTAAAGATTTTAAATTGTTCTTCATACGTTTCCATACCGCCAATACCAGAACCGATCCATACACCAATACGTGGTGCAATTTCTTCTGTAATGTCCAACTTCGCATCTTCAACTGCCATCTTCGCTGCTGCTACCGCATATTGTGTGAAGCGATCCATACGACGCGCTTCTTTTTTATCAATATATTTTTCAACTTCAAAGTCGTTAATTTCTGCTGCTACTTTTGCAGGAAATTGTTCCGGATCTAATCTTGTAAGCCGGCCGATTCCAGACACACCATTTTTAATGTTTTCCCAAGCTGTTTCAACATCTGTTCCAATCGGCGTAACAGCTCCTAGTCCTGTAATTACGACACGCTTTTTTTCCATACAAAATACACTCCTTTTTTTCTCTCAGTCCTTATTTGCCCCAACGAAGAGCGACTGCTCCCCATGTTAATCCGCCGCCAAAGCCGACTAATATAATTAAATCACCGTCTTGAATACGTCCATTTTGCAATTCCTCTACCATTGCAATTGGAATTGAAGAAGCTGATGTATTTCCGAACTTCTCAATTGTCATACTCATTTTTTCTTGCGGTAAATTTAATCTTTCTCGTGCAGACTCCATAATACGAATATTTGCTTGATGAGGAACTAAGAAATCCACATCTTCTTTCGTAAGACCTGCTTTTTCTAAAACACGAAGACAAGAATCACCAAGCTGACGAACAGCAAATTTAAAGACTTCTCTTCCGTTCATCATAACATATTCATCTTGGTAAAGGTGCTTACCACCACTTCCGTCCGCTCCTAATTCGAATGAAAGAATACCTTTTCCTTCTGAAACAGGCCCCATTATAACAGCCCCTGCTCCGTCCCCAAATAGTACAGCTGTATTACGATCATTCCAGTCTACAATCTTAGATAATTTATCACTACCAACTACTAATACATTTTTATAAGTTCCAGTTTGAATAAATTGCTGCGCTGTAATCATTCCGTACATAAAGCCCGCACATGCTGCACCTAAATCCATTGCTGCTGCATGTTTCGCACCAATTTGTTCTTGAATTACACAAGCAACGGCCGGAAAAAAACGATCTGGCGTTACTGTTGCAACTAAAATAAGGTCAATTTCTTCTCCACTAATCCCTGCATTTTCAATTGCTTTCTTGGCAGCTTCTACAGCCATATATGAAGTATCTATTGTATCATCGGCAATGCGTCTTTCTGCAATTCCCGTTCTTGTACGAATCCATTCATCAGATGTATCCATGATTTTCTCTAAGTCTTGATTTGTGACTACTTTCTCTGGCACATATCTCCCGATCCCTAAAATGCCTACATTCACTTTGCAGCCCTCCGTTTTATATCAATTATTATGACTTGGTACTAATTTTAAAACATAAACGTTTTTTTGTCTAGAATATATTTCGAAGCAAAAAATAAAGCCGACAAATTGTCGACCTCCCCCCACAGAGAAACAAAAAACAATAGGGAATAACCGCCCGTAAAAGCCCGATTGGTGAGGGCTAATAATCCACGGAATATTCCCCACTTATAAAAGCTTCACTTTATCTTTCTGCTTTTCCAAGCTCATACGCTTCACTCATAACCTTCATTAGTAACTCTAATACCGGCTGCGCTTTTTCCATATCAAGTGCAATTCCATTATCATCTAAAATTGCTTTTGCCTCCGGTAAATGTTTCATAGCGATCTGTAAAAATTGCATGTTTTTTTCATTCATATTTCTTCATCCTTTCAGTGAAATAAAACTTTCATCAATCAAGATTCCTTCATATCCGCCTAACTTCTTTGCCTTTACGTAAATTATCACCTGCAAAGAGCTGGATAAAAAAGCATGGACCTTTCATTCATACAATAGTTTACCACGTGTTTCAACCTTCGTATAACTTCTTATATTTTTTTAAATGTGTCAATTGTTTATTTAAACCGAATTCTAACGGTGTATTTTTCCGAATACAAACGCTCTCTATAGCTGCTCTCTTTGCCTCTTCCGTATGCCGACTCCATTTATCATCAGCATTTAAAAGAGTCATTCCCTTTTCCCACAGATTTTTTTTGCCACTAATTAGATTATACACACCTAGTTTTTCTAGATCGGTCCCTCTCTCCCATAAATATTCGCACACATCCTCAACGTAAAGAATATCACTCCCTTTTTCATATGGAACGAACGGGCATTCATTCTGAGCAAGTTCTGAAAGGATAAGTTGATGATAGCTCATAAATACCGGTTGCCAAGGTCCATATAATGTAGGAACACGAAATATATGATATGGAAATCCCCCCTTCTTTATTTCCTCTTCTACTTTCGTAAATAATCGTTTATTTTCCGATTCTTCCTCCTCATTCCCTATTTCAATAGAAGAAATTACATTTAACTTCACTTTATTTTTTTCACACATATGTGTAACACGCTTCAAATATTGCAAAATGATTCTTTCATTCCGAAATCCACTTTGCTGATTTGGTTCACATAAACAAAAGTAAGCCGCGTCAAAATGTCCCTTTTCTACTGCCCTCCATTCATTTTCATCCCTTATGGAAGAATACGTAAACAAAGCATTTCGTCCAATTAAAAATAGCTTTTCTTCACTTATTTTTGACATACTCTCGAAATCAGCAAAATCAAATCCATATACTTCTACTTCTTCTGCAAGCATTTTATTTACAAGGTGATAACCTACAAACGTAAGTGCACCTACAATAAGCACGCGTTTCATGTCACCAACCCTTTCTTCCCTCTAAACAATAGCTCCTCATTTATGTATATTGGAGCTTCATAACTCTTCTTCATACTTTTTAAAGAAACTACATGTCTGCTGAATCATTTTATATTTCACATCTTGTAAATGAAATAATAAAGAGGTCTCACAGTTTCCATGCACTCGCTTTTTCTCATATTCACGTAATAGTTGCTTACGTTCTTTCTTTTCTTGTGTAGATACAAAAATTTTAACAGGTGCACATGAAGGAAGGTTTAAAAATGATTTTTTCTTAATTTGTGCCGCTAACTCAGCTTCTTTCACATCATACGCAAGTAATAATTCTCTTACCAATCTTTTATAGAAAAACTTATGTTCTTTTTCAAATTCCACATGCGCAGGTAAATCTAGACATGGGCTCAACATGACAACAGATCGTACACACTCAGGATATTGATTCATCATCTCAAGAGCTACAAGTGCACCCATTCCATCTGCAAGAATATGAATTTTTTCATTTAATGTTTCTTTCCTCATAACAACATGATATAAACGCTTTGCTAAACGAACTGACTGATCATTCCCCCAGTGTCTTCCATATAAATTAGATGAAAAGACCGTATACCCTTTCTGTATCAGCCCATTCAAGAAATATGCTCTCCCTTCGTGCTGCATCCATAAACTTGTACTATTCTCAATAAAATAGTTGTAGTCGCCAAGGAGCATAACGCAAAATCCATTTGGTTTCTCAGGTAAATAAATGACGCATGGTTCTTTTTCTAAATAGAAAAAACGTTCCGTAATACTCATCTTTCTCCCGCCTTATTTTCTAAACATAAAAACTACTCCTTTATAATGTATGACCGGAATACAAATTTGCTTTGAAAAATCTACAAATATTTTTTCTATATTCTTTTTTCAATTGTGTTACAATAAGGACAGATTGAACGAATAGGGGTGTGAAAAGATGCGTGTAATTTGGGCCTTTATTTGGTCGTTTATGCTTGTACATATGATGAGTTATGTAATTAGCTCTATGACTGGCGGTATATACGATTTTAAACAAGCGTCTATTTTCTCAGTTGTTCTTGCAGTTCTTGTAATGGCAATTGCAACAGCAATTCCAAACGAACCAGTAGAACAACACTAATAAAAAAAGAGTTCGGATTCAATCCGAACTCTTTTTTTACTCTACATGAACAATTAGTTCATTATTTTGCACATCAACAACTACATGACTATTATCAGTAATTGTTCCTGCAATTAATTCTCTTGCTAGTTTTGTCTCAATTTGACGCTGTACATATCGTTTTAACGGACGCGCTCCATACATCGGATCGAATCCAGATTCTACAACAAATTCTTTTGCGGATTCCGTTAATTCCACTGATATATGACGATCTACTAAACGTCCTTGTAATTCTTTTACAATTTTATCAACAATTCCTTTAATTTCATTTGTTGTAAGTGGTTTAAATAAAATAATTTCATCCACACGGTTTAAAAACTCTGGGCGAAAATGTCCTCTAAGATTTCCCATAACAAGCTCTCTCGATTTTTCTTTAATAGAGCCATCTTCTTGTAAACCTTCTAATAAATATTCTGACCCAATATTTGATGTCATAATAATAACTGTATTCTTAAAGTCCACTGTCCGTCCTTGCGAATCTGTAATGCGTCCATCATCTAACATTTGTAATAAAATATTGAATACTTCTGGATGCGCTTTTTCAATTTCATCTAATAAAATAACAGAATATGGTTTACGACGCACCGCTTCTGTTAATTGTCCGCCTTCCTCATAACCTACATATCCAGGAGGAGCTCCAATTAGACGCGATACAGCATGTTTTTCCATGTACTCAGACATATCAATACGTATCATTTGTTCTTCACTATCAAATAAAGATTGCGCTAATGTTTTGGCAAGTTCTGTTTTCCCAACACCTGTAGGTCCTAAGAAAATGAACGAACCGATTGGACGATTCGGATCTTTAATGCCCGCGCGCGCACGAAGCACCGCATCTGCCACAAGATTGACCGCTTCCTCTTGTCCAATGACACGCTCTGATAAAATTTGTTCTAAACGAAGTAATTTTTCACGTTCTCCCTCAACAAGTTTTGCAACTGGAATTCCCGTCCAACGTGAAACAATATTGGCAATCTCTTCTTCACTTACTTCTTCACGTAATAGACGATTTTCCTGTCCATTATGCGCCCCCGATTCTTCCGCTTCTCTTAATTCTTTTTCCACTGCTGGAATTTTCCCATGGCGAAGCTCTGCTGCTTTATTTAAATCATAATTTCCTTCTGCTTCTTCTAGTTCACGGCGCAGACGCTCTAAATTTTCACGCAAATCACGAACTTTATGAATTTCTTCTTTTTCTTGCTGCCACTGCGCACGCATTCCACTTGCAACTTCTTTCAAATCGGATAATTCACGTTGTAATGTCTTTAATCGTTCTTGACTACCGCGATCCGTTTCTTTTCCAAGGGCAGCTTCCTCGATTTCTAACTGCATAATACGGCGCGTTACTTCATCTAATTCTGTTGGCATCGAATCGATTTCTGTTCGAATGGTTGCACACGCTTCATCAACAAGGTCAATTGCTTTATCTGGTAAAAAGCGATCGGATATATATCGATCTGATAATACAGACGCTGCTACAATAGCGCGGTCATGAATATTTACACCGTGATAAATTTCAAAACGCTCTTTTAAACCACGTAAAATAGAAATCGTATCCTCCACAGTCGGTTCTTCTGCTAATACTTGTTGGAAACGACGTTCTAGCGCCGGGTCCTTCTCAATATATTTTCGATACTCATCTAAAGTAGTCGCTCCAATACAATGAAGTTCACCGCGTGCAAGCATCGGTTTTAACATATTTCCTGCATCCATCGCACCTTCTGTTTTACCAGCACCAACAATCGTGTGAAGCTCATCAATGAATAAAAGAATACGTCCTTCACTTTTTTTAATTTCATTTAATACAGCTTGCAAACGTTCTTCAAATTCCCCGCGGAATTTTGCACCAGCTACAAGTGCACTCATATCTAAAGCAAAGATTGTTCTATCTTTTAACCCTTCTGGTACATCTTTTCTTACAATTCTCTGAGCTAATCCTTCAACAATCGCCGTTTTACCAACGCCAGGTTCTCCGATTAAAACAGGATTATTTTTCGTCTTACGTGAAAGAATACGAATGACACGGCGAATTTCGCTATCACGACCAATTACAGGATCAATTTTCCCTTGTCTTACTTCCGCTACTAAATCACGGCCATATTTCTCTAAAGCTTCATATGTTACTTCTGGATTTTGACTAGTCACCCTTTGATTCCCCCGAACTGCCATTAAAGACTGTAATAATGTATCTTTTGTAATATGGAACTTTGTAAATAGATGATGTATATCACCTTTTTCTTCGCAAAAAGCAAGCAATACATGTTCCACTGAAATATAATCATCTTGTAACTTTTTCGCTTCAGACTCCGCTCTCACAAGCAGTTGCTGTAAGGCGCTCGTCACATATAATTTTCCCGCTTCTGCTCCGCTTCCAGTTACAGAAGGCTTCTTCTTAATTAAACTTTCTACACCTTTCGTTAACTCTTCTATATTGACATTCATTTTTTGAAAAATACGTACTGCTAATCCATCTTGCTGCTCTAATAATGCGAGTAACAGATGAACAGTGTCCACCTCTTGATGATGATGAGATACCGCTAAAGATTGGGCACTCATAATCGCTTCTTGTGTTTTTGTTGTCATTTGATTTAAGTCCATCTTTAAAGCCCTCCAAATGTTTGACTTTCTTTGACCTTTAATTTGATTATACGCCAATTGTCTTTTTTGTACAATGAATTTGATTATGAATTTCAGACTTAGTTTTTGAAGAAGTGCGTCGAACATACATCCAATCAATCTTCACGGAATCTCTCCATTTCCGACTCTCTAATTAAAAAGGCCGCAATATAAATTGCGGCCTTTCTTACGGTTTTCTCTTATATGTCCACTGGCGATTTTGGTTCGAATTTTCAGGAAATCTTTCACCAGCAGTTAATTTTACCATTTGAGGATCTTTCACCATACTTCCAGTTTCCCCAATCTCTACGTAGATTCCATCATTTGGTGCTTTCTGTCCAGAACGAAACCTGCGATTTTGTCCCATTTTCATTCTCCTTCCATGACATCTTTACACCAGTAGTATATCCATTTTCAAAAAAAGCTTTTCTGTCATGTTTAGGAAACAAAGAACATCTTGTATGATCCTACATATATATAAATTTACATAATAAAGCAGGAAAAAAAGTAACATTTGTTGAAAAAAAAGAAACCGACCTATTCTTGGCCAGTTCCAAAGGAGAGTCAAACATATACGAGAAGATTACATGTTCATTATAAGTCTCATTACCGCGGCAATGTAACCCTTTTCACAAATTGTACAAAATGAAAGAAACATTATTTGAACTTTCTAAAAAATCATTGACTTTTCTGATTTCCAATGAGAAATGGTAGACACTCACCTGTTTCTCGACGTAAGATGAATATATAAAGAACCTTCCATTCTTGGATGTTTCTCTATACGCTTTCCAACCTCTTATTTCTGCATATTAAAAACGGAAATACAGATAGAAACAAAAAAATTTTCATAAGAGGTGAAAACATGAAAAAACAACATTTAATCGCATTAGACTTAGATGGCACTTTACTAACAGACGATAAAGTTATTTCAGTACGAACAAAGCAAACGATCGAAAAAGCAAAAGAGCAAGGACATATTGTTGTCATTTCAACAGGACGTCCATTTCGTGCTAGCCACACTTATTATAAAGAACTTGGTTTGAACACACCTATCGTTAATTTTAATGGTGCTTATGTTCATCACCCACTTGATGCAAATTGGGGAACGCATCATTCACCTCTCGAACTTTCAACTGCTCAAGAGATTGTTCGAGCTTGCTTTGATTTTGGAGTGAAAAACATCTATGCTGAAGTTATGGATGATGTATATGTCCGCGAAATTGACGAAGATAAAAAACATATTTTTGAATTTGGTTCTCCAAATATTTTCACAGGAGATTTATTGAATATTTTACAAGATCATCCAACATGTTTACTCATCGATGCACTGGATGAGCAATCCATTGCTATTCGGAATCATTTAACAGATATGCATGCTGAAGTCATTGATCACCGAAAATGGGGAGCTCCTTGGCCAATTATTGAAATTGTTAAAAGTGGTCTCAACAAAGCAATCGGACTTCAAAAAATTTCTAGTCATTATAACATTCCAAGGGAGCGAATTATCGCCTTTGGTGACGAGGATAATGATTTTGAGATGATTGAATATGCAGGTCACGGCATCGCAATGGGAAATGCTATCCCTGAATTAAAATCATTAGCAAATCATACAACATTAACAAACGAAGAAGACGGCATCGCTCTTTATTTAGAAGAGGCGCTTGGATTGTAATCTAAAAATTCCCTACTTATAGTTTGACCCAAAACGTTCATACTATAATCAGACACAGCAATGTGTCAGTTGTTTTCTGCTAAAAAGGGGGAATTACGAATGGGTAAAAAGAACAAATCAAAACGTTTCACCCAACAAGGGGCTGATGCTGTTAAGATGCATGCTGCAAGATTTCCGCACCGCAGTACATTAGCTGAGGCAGAAAAAGAACGAAGCAACTCTTCTCTTGGAGGGGTTTAAATGGGGAACTTATTATTCCAGCAAGCGCGAGATGCTGTTTCGAACGCCATTTCTTGTTCAAGTGGCAATGAACAACAAGAACTCGTTTATCGAGCAAAGAACGCTTTGCGGTCTGCTTATGCACATTCTTCCACCGCTGAGAAAGTGCAATTACGTGAAATGCAACAGCAACTACAGAGCGTTACTAGCGCACATTAAAACAAGAGGACCAAACTTGGTCCTCTTTAATCTTTTCTAAACAGTCCAAATACCCCAACGGTTTGGACTACATTTGTAAATGCTCCTGGATCCACTTGTTTAATAATTCTTTCTAATTCATATAGTTCATAACGAGTAATCACAATCATTAGCATTTCTTTATTTTCATTTGTATAAGCACCTGTTGCTGGCACAGTTGTAATCCCTCGCACTAACCGTGCTTGAATCGCCTTTCGTACATCCACACCATTTGTCGTAACGATAAATGCTGTAATTTTCACATGACGTGTATGGATTGCATCAATAATCCGTGAAGATACGTACAACGTGACTAATGTGTACAACGCTTTTTCCCATCCATACACATAACCAGCAGCAATAATAATGATTGCATTAAAGAAGAAGAAATACGTTCCCACAGGTTTATCTTTTACCTTTGACAAAATCATTGCAATGATATCTAAACCACCTGTGGAAGCACCCCATTTCAAAGCAATCCCTACCCCAATTGCGGAAATGAGACCACCAAAAATAGCATTTAATATAATATCATGTGAAACGGCCTTTACCGGTATAATTTCTAAAAATAGCGTCATAAATACAACACATAAAAAACTAAATAAAGTAAATCCTTTTCCGACCTTTTTCCACGCTAAAATAACAACTGGAATATTAAATAAAGCAAAAAGAACCCCTGTTGATATATGTATCGATGCAAAATCACTTAATACTTGCGAGAGCAACTGAGACAATCCTGCAAAACCACTTGCATATACCTTTGCTGGCGTTAAAAATAAATTCATCCCAATGGCATTTAATAAACCTGCAATAATAACAACAATCAATTTCTTCGTTAATTCAGCATAATTTAATTTAAAGTCCATATCTCATCCGCCTTTATAGATTATGAGTTCATCACTACCAGTATACATAGTCTTTACGAAAACGGAAATGATAAACATGCAACCATTTAGAAATGGAGTTGATACGCATGCCACACACAAGCGATAACGACAAAAAAGCACGTGATAATAACGCAAAGCGTGCTCAAAAAAATGAACAGGAACAAAAGAATATTCAGCAAGGAAAACGTGCATATTCCAAAAAAACAAATCACATTTAACCCTCTGGTACATCAACAAAATTGTTGATGTACTTTTTACATTTTACAGGAAAAAACATCTCGAATTCACTTCGTGTTCACTTCTCTATTTTACAATAGCAATAACATATTTAGATGAGGTGCTAGTATGAAAGGAAAACAATTATTGATTGTGACAGCAACCATTGGGACGTTAATGCTGTCTGCTTGCGGAACAACAAGTAGTTCCGAAGTCATCGCAACATCGAAAGCTTCAACTATTACAAAAGGTGATTTTGATAAGCAATTAAAAGATCGTTACGGAAAAGATATGCTATACGAAATGATGGCACAAGATATCATCACAAAAAAATATAAAGTATCTGATGATGAGGTTAATAAAGAATTCAAAAAAGCGAAAGATCAATACGGTGACCAATTCAACTTAGTACTAGAAAGTAATCGCTTAAAAGACGAAGACGACTTTAAGAATCAAATTAGATTCAAACTCGCAATGAATAAAGCAATCAAGCAAAGTATTACAGAAAAAGATATAAAAGATCATTACAAACCTGAAATTAAAGCAAGTGATATTTTAGTAAATGACGAAAAAACCGCAAATGAAATTAAGAAAAAACTTGACGAAGGTGCTTCCTTTGAAGAATTAGCAAAACAAGAATCTCTAGATCCAGTTTCGAAAGATAAAGGCGGGGATCTTGGATACTTTGGACCAGGTAAAATGGCTCCTGAATTTGAAGACGCTGCTTATAAACTAAATGTTGGCGAAATTAGCGCCCCTGTCAAAACGTCACAAGGCTACCATATTATTAAACTTACTGATAAAAAACCATTGAAACCTTATGATGAAGTAAAAGATTCTATTCGTAAAGACTTAGAAGAACAACGTTTAGCAGATAATACAACAGGTCAAAAAATATTACTAGATGAATTACAGAAAGCTGATATTAAAGTAAAAGATAGCGATTTAAAAGATACATTCTCCCGCCTTTCAGGACAGCAGAAATAAAGTGAAACTTTAATCAGTGGGGTTCATCCCCACTGATTATCAGCCCTCACCAATCGGGCTTTTACGGGCAGTTTATCCCCTACCTATTTTCCTCGCTTTTCTCTAAATCTTGAGGTGGGGGATATTACTGCCCGTTAATGCGGGATAAAAAAACGAACAAGCATGCAGCTTGTTCGTTTTTTTTACTTTTTGAAGTACGTCCAGCCATCTTCTTGATAAATCTTCTCTTCTTTCATCAATTTACCAAGCGCACGCTTAAACGCAGCCTTACTCATATTGAAACGCTCCTTAATGTCTTCCGGATAGCTCTTATCCCAAAACGGCATCGCTCCGCCACGGCTCTCCATATACTCATAAATTACCGCAGCATCGTCTTCCATCCCCTCTTCTTTACGTGGAAGAAGTGAGATATTAATTGTACCATCATCTTTTACATCAATAATACGACCTGTTACACGCTCACCAATACGAACCTGTTCTTTTCTTTCTGTGTGGTGTAAGAAGGCACGGAAATGTTCATCCGTCAATACAAACGAACCTACTTGAAGAGAGCGATACACACGTCCATTTACATTTTTATTACGCATAGATGGCGTTGCATCAACGATGATTTCTTGCATATCTGAATCCCTTGCCGGAAGAGCAATAAGACGACCACGGTTTGTTAATTTCAATGTACAATACAATTCGTCGTCCTCTTCAGGCCAAACCGGTGTATAAATTGGAAACTCATCAGCCGGAATTAATATATCTTTTGAAACACCAATATCAACAAACACACCTAGATCAGGTTTTACTTCTACAACTTTTACCCAGTTCCAGTCACTTGTTGTAATAAGCGGTGTTTTCATCGTTGCTGCAATTCGCTCTTTATGGTCAAGGTATAAAAATACGTCAATCGTATCACCTTCTTCAATTTCCCCCGCTACTTCATTTTTATGTAGAAATACCTCTTCATAACCATCCTCATCATCAAATCCGACCATATATCCAATTTCCGTTTCTCGTAAAACAGTTACCTGCTCAATCGCTCCTGGTTGTAAATACATATATTTTAATTCCCTTCTATATATAAAGTTATATTTTTATCATTCCAAAGAAAGCTTCATTATAACACGATTTTTCCTTTATTTGTCCAACTGCCCAAAATTAACTATAATAAGAGGTGGAATTTAATTTGGAGGTGCTAACTATGGCAAAAGACAGTTCTTTTGACATCGTTTCAAAAGTAGAATTACCAGAAGTAACAAATGCTATTAACATCGCATTAAAAGAAATTCAAAATCGCTACGACTTTAAAGGAAGCAAAAGTGACATTAAATTAGAAAAAGAAGTACTTGTTTTAACTTCTGATGATGAATTTAAATTAGAACAAGTAAAAGACGTTCTCATTTCTAAACTCGTTAAACGTAACGTTCCAATTAAAAACTTAGACTACGGAAAAGTCGAAAGTGCATCTGGCAACACAGTACGCCAACGTGCAACGCTGCAACAAGGTATCGATAAAGATAACGCGAAAAAAATCAATAACATCATTAAAGAGCTAAAATTAAAAGTAAAAACACAAGTTCAAGATGACCAAGTACGTGTAACAGCGAAAAGCCGCGATGACTTACAAGCAGTAATCGCAGCAGTTCGTAGTGCTGATTTACCAATTGACGTACAATTCATCAACTATCGCTAAAAAGAAAACCCTCTATCATGAGGGTTTTTTCTTTTCATAACCATACTATTTTCAAGATTTTTTCCGCTTCTTTACAGCAATTAAAAAAGCAAGGAACAAAGCATTTACTAAGACTAACAAAGATATAAACACCCAATTTATCCCTGTTTGTTCTCCAACTTTATACACATTCGCTTCTTCCCGTTTCAATACAAGATAATACTTACCATCCTCTTCTCTTATAATTTCATCTTCCAACAGCCCTCTTAATTCCTGGTTCTCTCCAATACTACTAGCTGAAAGTGCAACCTTCTGCGTCTCTTTTGTATTATTTATCGCAACGAGCGTTACTTCATCTTTATATGTTCTTTTCAGTACGCTCATCCCATTTTTATCGTACAACAAGTCAAATGTACCACGACGTAAAGATGGCAGCTTTTGCCTTAATTCTCCTAATTTCGTTACATACTGCAAAAACTTTTCATCTGTCTTAAAATCCATTAAGCGGCGATTATCAGGTGTCTCCCCGCCATCAAGCGCAATCTCTGTTCCGTAATACACAATCGGCACCCCTGGAGATGTGTATAAGTAAGCAAGTGCTAACTTCAAACGTGCTGGTGGATAGTAGGCATTTTCTTTTGCAATACGCACAAATCGCTTTGTTTCTTGATTATCTACAAATGTACCTCTTATTTCATCCCCCTCTATTAAACTTGCATCATACAACGGTTTAATAGAGATACCAGGTTCCGAGAACACATCTGTGATTTGCTTATAATGCTTATTATGTATACCTTCTGCTTCATTCGTCATCACGAGAAAGTCTTTTTTTATTTCTTGTACATTTTGTTTTACCTCATTCAGCGAAGCACAGGGCAGTTCCTCACTATGTATAAGATAGCTGCCATCTAAGTTTACTTCTTTTATCCACCACTTCATCGAATCAATCATTTGTTGCGGTTCTTCTCCAACAACAAATTGAAATATTACTTTCATTTCCCTTTTATGAGCTTCTTGTACAAGCTGTTTCACATCTTGCAGTGAGCCAAAATGTTCATTTACTTTTCGCTGGTCACCTATACCAGTTCCATCATATGTTTTGCTTTCAAAAAGAGGCGAAAGCATAACAGCGGTAAATCCCATCCCCTTTATATAATCAAGCCTCTTAATAATTCCCTGTATATCGCCCCCTTGATACACCTCTAAATTTCCCACATCAAGTTGTTTATCATTTTTCGCATCTCCATTATTAAAACGATCAATCATGATAGAATAAATCACTTCATCTTGCCATTCCCTTTCCTCTTCCGCAAAGGTATGTATAGGCACTAAAAAAACGACTACCAGACAAAAACAAATACACACTCCCCTATTCCATATCTTCTTCACACAGATCCCCCAACTTTTTTCTAATTATAAGAATAGTATATCAATTTCCCGGAGCAACCGTATATATCCTCCATTTATTTACTTACACCATATTCACAGTTAACAATTATCATCTTTCATTCTTAAAAATAACTCATGTTAGATTTCATTACATAAAAATTAAAATTTTCTAAAAATTACATTGATTTCTTTCCTGTTTTTGAATATGATATGAAAAATAACACTAGTTGTAATATTTTATAACATCACAGGAGGGAAAAAGAATGAATATGGGAGATACGGTTTTTATATTTTTAGCAACGGTAATGGTGATGATTATGACACCAGGCCTGGCACTGTTTTACGGTGGAATGGTTCGCAGTAAAAACGTACTGAGCACAACGATGCATAGTTATAGCGCAATGGCGATTGTTTCCGTCCAATGGATCTTCATCGGCTATTCTTTATCATTCGGACCCGATTGGAACGGGATCATCGGTACACTTGATTGGTTTGGTCTACAAGGCGTAACTTACGCACCAAATCCGGATTACTCCGCTACTATTCCTCACAATTTATTTATGATGTTTCAACTCATGTTTGCAATCTTAACTCCCGCTTTAATTTCAGGTGCATTTGCTGAAAGAATGCGATTTTCCGCTTTTCTTATTTTCATTCTTCTTTGGACGACGATTGTTTATAACCCTGTTGCACACTGGGTATGGGGCGTTGGTGGCTGGCTGAGAGAGCTCGGCGCATTAGATTTCGCTGGCGGTAATGTCGTTCATATTACGTCCGGAGTTGCCGGTCTTGTATTAGCAATTTTCCTTGGAAAACGAAAAGACATAAGAGGTTCATCTCCTCATCACCTTCCCTTTACCATTTTAGGCGCTGGCTTACTATGGTTTGGATGGTTTGGGTTTAACGTCGGCAGTGCCCTTTCACTAAACACTGTAGCCTTAACTGCGTTTATTAATACAAATACAGCAGCCGCAGCTTCTGCCTTAACTTGGATCTTGACTGAGTGGTTCTTCCAATCCAAACCGACCGTCATGGGAGCAGCTTGCGGTGCAGTATCAGGTCTTGTCGCGATTACACCCGCTTGCGGATTTGTCACTCCATTCTCCGCCCTTCTCATCGGGGCTATCGGCGGGGTATTATGCTTCGGAGCTGTCTTCTTTTTAAAACATAAACTTGGATATGACGATGCCCTTGACGCATTTGGATGTCATGGTATCGGCGGAACATGGGGCGGTATTGCAACCGGACTCTTTGCAACAACTTCCGTAAATAGCGATGGAGCCAATGGATTATTTTACGGAAACGCTGTACTCCTCTTCAAACAACTCGTAGCAATCGGTGCAACATATACCTTCACAATCATCATGACGTACGCAATTATTAAAGTTATCAACTTCTTTCTTCCCGTCCGCGTACATGAGCATGAAGAAGAAATAGGACTGGATATTTCCATGCACGGGGAGAAAGCTTATGAGCATACGGAAAGGTCAGCAAACTAAAACTTATGAACATACGGAAAAGGCGTACTTTACTTAAAAATAGAGTACACCTTTTCCCTATATTCAAAACAATATATATAACGCGAATATTCCAAACTATTGGTATATAAATATCATTATCTTTTTATTCATTTATCTATATAAACATCTTATTTTTTCAATAGTAAATTTAAAACAATTTGCACAGCGACAGCATCATCTAAATAACCGATGGGAAAAACATAATCTGGAATCACATCGACTGCTAAAATAAAATATATAAGTGCACTTCCCATCAAAGCAAGTTCCCCACGGGTCCCCTTCTTCTTAATAAATTTCTCATACAAATCCTTCAAATCACTAATAAACGGCCCGATACCACTTACCTTCTGAATCTTCTCTTCAAATCCCTTTAAAATTGTTCCTTTTCCCTCTTCTGTTTGTGAATATTGTTCATAATTAGCCAATTGCTGCTTGACATTAGCTATACTAAACTTTTGATCATATAGCTGGGAAGACTCGAGTAAATGTTGAATGTTGTCAATGGATACGTGAATATCAGATTGTTTCTCCTGTTTTGTTTCAATCGAATAACCTGCCGCTACAAATAAATCAGTGATAGGAATGCCAAGACAGTCCGCAAATTTTTGTAAGTGTTTTGGATTTGCTTTTCGCTTACCATTTATGATCATTGAAATCGTAGCAGTATCAATTCCAGTAAGCGTACTAAGTTTTCGCATCGACAAAGACTGTTCCTTCAGCAATTCTTTTAACAACAAGCCAAGATTACTTTTTTCAGTTCCTTCAGACATATTCGATTCTCCTTTATTCATGAGAATTATCATAGTTGTCAAACGAGAGATAACTACAACCTATATACACTCAATATTAACAAATTCTATTATCTAGTTACAAGGTAGGTATTTATATTTAATAGTAATGTTCCAAATTGCCCTAAAGTAAACTTACCAATACGAACATGAGCTATTTTTCTTCCTAAAGCAACTCCACCCCAAACTGTTATGAAACTACCAATCGCCGCCGCAACGCATACCGCTATCGGGTTCAAACCAAATAAACCAGCCCCTAATCCATTCGTTAATGCATTAGCCGAAAGACCAACTCCAAGAAAAATAGATTCTACAAATCCAATCTCCCCAGATTTACCTATATTTTTCGTTAGGCCATTTATTTCCGTTGAAGCTACTTCATTTTCAGCTCCTTCAACAGCAATTTGTTGCTTATTCGTTGAGTTTTTATTGAGAATTTATTTTGTTTTTTTGCAAATCACAAACTAAGACACGCACTTTTACAGAAATGTTTTAATATACTAAAAGAAAATCTACAAGGAGTGAGTTTTATGAGTTTATTCCACTGGAAATACATCATAATCAATCATCTTACCTCGAATTTCCGAACTCTTTTATTAAATATAGTTGTCGCAATTTTAGGCGAAATAGTACTATTTCTTCTTCTAACTTTTACACCAAAAAGATTTCATAAATTTTTTGTTTAACGTACCCGATTATAAAAAAATTCTGTCTAAATAAGATGATTTTTCAACACAATCTACTCAACAAGGAGGCATTGTACTTTTAATCGTTTATCTTATATATTATTATGTTGCAGTATTATATACATATACGAATTTAATCTTACACATATCAATCACCGGATTTCTTTTTGTTCACGCTCAATATGATAAGAAACATTACTTCTTTTTCATATATCGCAACATATCGACCTACCTGCAAAATTCGGCATACATGCGTACAAAAAAGACGACCGTAATCAGTCGTCTTTTCTTATTGAGAATAAAAGAGAATTGGAATTGTAATTATTTCGCAGGATTTCCTACATACGCTGAAATATCAACGTTTAATGCTTCCGCTAAACGCATACCATACTCACGGTCTGCACGGAAGAAATTACAGATTGCAAGTAATTTTGTTTGTTCATGTACATCTTTTAAGTCGTTTGTTAAGTTGGCAATTAAGTTATCTTGTTCTTCTTTAGAGTATGAACGGTAACGTTCACCAGCTTGCTGGAAGTCGTTTGGTTTATCAATTTTTTCACGAGATACATAGCCTTCAAGCTTCATAGTTGAATCACGGTAAACAGAATCTTCAACTGGATTTTCAGCGTGACGACTTGGCTCGTAGTTAATTGTTGACGGGTTTTGATTGATTTGCATTGCACCATCACGTTGTTGATTACGAACAGCTGCATATGGGCAGTTTACAGGGATTTGTAAGTAGTTCGCACCAAGACGGTAACGCTGTGTATCCGGGTAAGAGAATAAACGACCTTGTAATAACTTATCTTCAGACGGTTCAACGCCAGGTACAGTCGCACTAGGAGAGAACGCCGCTTGTTCTACTTCCGCAAAGAAGTTTTGCGGATTACGATTTAACGTCATTGTCCCTACTTCCATTAACGGAGAACGATCTTCCGGCCATACTTTTGTTGGATCTAATGGATCGAAGTCTAAAGAATCCATTTCATCTAATTGCATAATTTGTACGTGTAAATCCCACTTCGGATAGTTTCCGTTTGCAATTGCATCGAATAGGTCACGAGTTGCATGGTTAAAATCTTTTCCTTGTACTTGTTCTGCTTCTTTCGCACTTAAGTTACGCACACCTTGCTGTGGTTTCCAATGATATTTAATATAAACGATTTCACCTTCAGCATTAATCCATTTGAATGTATGAACACCGAATCCTTCCATTTGACGGTAGTTTGCAGGCGTACCGTAATCCGAGAATACCCACGTCAGCATGTGTGTAGACTCTGGGGATAGTGTCATGAAATCCCAGTAACGATCTGGTGTTTGAATATTTGTATCCGGTGCTGGTTTTAACGAGTGCACCATATCAGGGAATTTAATTGCATCACGAATGAAGAAAACAGGTAAATGGTTACCTACGATATCATAGTTTCCTTCTTCTGTATAAAACTTAACAGCGAAACCACGTGGATCACGAGCTGTTTCTGGAGAACCTTGACCATGAATAACTGTTGAGAAACGAACGAATACAGGCGTTTCTGTTCCTTCATTTTGTAAAAACGCTGCTTTTGTATATTTCTTCATGCTATTTTTCGTTACGAAAACACCATGAGCACCTGCACCACGTGCATGTACAACACGCTCTGGAATACGTTCGCGATCAAAATGAGCAAGTTTTTCTACTAAATGATAATCTTCCAATAATACCGGTCCACGGCGACCAGCTGTACGAGAATTTTGGTTGTCTCCTACTGGAGCACCTTGGTTTGTTGTTAAGCGATTATTTGGATTCATCAAGTGGGACCTCCTAATTTTTAACAATAATAATTACTTATTTAAAATCATTATAATTTGATTATTATTTAAATTTACTTTTTTGTCAATCATTTTATTCGCTTTTTTGGAAACAATTTCTGCTAAACAATCAATAAATGATTCCTCTGCATTTGGCATAGCCGGTCTGAAATATGCTGCACCTAATTCATCTGTCACAGCTTTGCATTCATAATCGTTGTCATACAGCACTTCTAAATGCTCGGCCACAAACCCAACCGGGCAATACATGAAATATTCATAACCATACTTTTCATACAAATCTCTCGTTAAATCTTGCACATCTGGTCCAATCCATGGATCTGGTGTATTTCCAGCACTTTGCCAGCCTATTGTATAATTTTGAATCCTTGCTGCCTCAGCAATTAAATCTGCCGTATGCTGCAGTTGCTCCACATAAGGATCACCAGCAGCAATAATTTTCTCAGGTAAACTATGCGCAGAAAAAATGACAACCATTTTCTCTTGATCTGTAATTCTAGTAAATGTTTCTTTTATTTTTTCTGCCCAGTAATCAATAAATTTCGGTTCATCATACCACTGTTCAATCGGTTCGATAACAGGACCATTTATTTTTTTAGACATACGCATTGCACGCTCATTGTATGCTTTAATACTAAAAGTCGAATAGTGAGGCGCTAACACAATACTAATTGCTTCCTCAATCCCATCTCGTTTCATTTCTTCTACCGCATCTTCAATAAACGGCGCGATATGCTTTAAACCTAAATAACAAACAAATTCATAATTGGAAAAACGTCTATTCAGTTCCTCCGTTAATTTATTAGCTTGCTTCTTTGTAATTTGTGCAAGCGGTGAAATACCACCAATTGCTTTATAACGTCCAATTAAATCATCAAGTGCTTCTCGAGACGGCTTACGTCCGTGACGAATATGTGTATAATACGCTTCTACATCCTCTAGTGACTCAGGCGTCCCATACGCCATCACAAGTAAACCTATCTTCTTCTTTATCATCTATATAACACCTCAGTTTCATAAATGAGAACCTTTTTCAACAATAATTGTTCTCAAGTATACCAATTAATAATCAATACGTCAAAATAATAATTCTAAATAAGTATTATTTATAATATGATTTTGAATTTTATTTGACAATTTATTTAAATTTCGCCGTATCATAAGTCGCTCCCACTCATACAGAATAATAAAAAGCGGCTCACAATGATTGTAAGCCGCTTTTTATTATTCTTTAATGTTCACCCCATACTCCTTAAACCAAACATGAATCTGTGCCAAATGCGCCAATAGTTGTGGTCCCGTCATCAGCTGGCCAAACCACGGTGTTTGAAAGGCACTCCCTCCTGATTGGATTAACCCTTGCAATTGTTCTCTATCAAATAATTCATGTAAAATGGAATGTCTGTCTGTTAATAAATCCTCTAGCCAAACAGTTACTACTTTTGTGTAATGCGGATTATGCGTTTTCGGATACGGACTTTTCTTTCGATATAATATATCATTCGGCAATATACCTTCTAACGCTTTACGTAATAGACCTTTTTCGCGATTTTCATACATTTTCATTTCCCAAGGAATATTCCACGCATATTCGACAAGGCGATGATCCGCGAATGGAACACGTACTTCCAAACTCGCTCCCATGCTCATCCGATCTTTTCTGTCTAATAATGTCGCCATAAACCAAGTCATATTTAAATAAAACAATTGTCGTCTTTTTGCTTCAACCATACTTTCTCCTTCTAAAACCGGCACTTCCTGTATTGACTCTTCATAACGCCGCTGTACATATTCTTGCAGCTTTAATTTATTACGCCACTCTTTTTTTAGAAGTTGTTCACGTTCCTTTGTCGATCTCATCCATGGAAACGCACTTGATTGCAAATCATCTTCTCGGTAAAACCACGGATATCCTCCGAAAATTTCATCCGCACATTCTCCTGACAAACCAACAACAAAATCATGTTTGATTTCCTTGCAAAACCATAATAATGAAGAATCAATATCTGCCATACCAGGCAAATCACGCACAAGTACCGCTTCTGTTAAATACTCTGCTAGTTGCTCATTGGAAATGACACAGCGATGATGAATCGTTTGAAACGTATCGGTCATTAAATCAATAAAAGGCGCATCTGAATTCGGCTGAAAAGCATTCGCCTTAAAATATTTTTCATTCTCTTCATAGTCAATGGAATACGTGTGCAACTTCTCTTTCCCTTCTCGCTCATATGCCCTTGCCGCAAATGCCGTAATAGCACTTGAATCCACGCCTCCTGACAGAAATGTACATAATGGTACATCTGAAACGAGTTGCCGTGTAATCGCATCTTGCAACAGAAAACGTGTTTTTTCTACTGTTTCTTCAAATGAATGCTCATGCTTTTTACTCTCCACATTCCAATAGCGCCATATAGATAAACCATCTTTCGAAAATGTTAGAACGTGCCCTGGACGGAGCTCTTGAATTTCTGCATATATACCATGACCAGGCGTTCTTGAAGGCCCTAGTCCAAATATTTCTGAAAGTCCTTCTGTTGTAACTTCTGCCTTTACATCCGGATGCGCTAAGATCGCTTTTAATTCTGAGCCAAACAGCACTCTTCCTTTATCATATTTATAAAATAGTGGTTTTACTCCTAACCGATCCCTTGCAATAAATAGTTGTTCTTTTTCCTCATCCCATACCGCAAATGCGTATATCCCATTTAAATGCTGGACGCACTCTTCTTTCCATTCTACATAAGACGCCAATAATACTTCCGTATCAGAGTGTCCTTTAAATGTATATCCTCTTTGCAGTAATTCTTTACGAATATCTTCTGTGTTATATAGCTCACCGTTGTAACAAATCGTATAACTTGATTCTTCCTTCAGACAAGTCATCGGCTGTTTTCCACCTTCGGGATCCACAACAATTAATCGTTTATGTCCAAAAGCAACATGCCTTCTTATCCAGATATTCGTATCATCTGGTCCTCGCTTTGCAAGTGTTTCAGCCATTTTCATGACCGTCTCTCTCTCCTGTTCTAACGAGCGTTTAAAATCAATCCATCCTGTAATCCCGCACATATCAATCATCCTTCCTATCTTTATCCGTATAACTTTACCCCTTATTAACGTGCAGTAACTCCCGTTCAAAATCCAAATAACTCTAGAGGGAACAGGGACAATCGCACGTAAAAGCCCGATTGGTGAAACGTGTTCTTATTCTATGCCCAACTTTCTTTAGGTGTTCCGTAGTTATAAAGAACGCCTGAACTGTCCATAACAGGAATAACTACTTCTACAAAAGGAGAAATCATAAATGAAACAACGCAAACATATTTTGTATAATCAACCACGCGCTCATACAATTGGTAACGTGGAATATATAAACAATGAATGGATTTTTTTTGATGATGAAAATGACGAAGCATTTTTGTTAGAAGATGTCATTGAAGATGGATTTGAAATTTCATATAACAATAATTGGCTACCAGCTCGCTTCTACGAGCAAAACATATTACAAGTTGCAAATGAACACCATCCATTACAAAATGGTGAGATAATACGAATTCGTAAAAAATTACTACTCAGTTATCATGAATGGTTAGAAGAACTGTCTGATTCCACTTTCTCTTTATTCGCTGATGCACTACAATCACTTCATTACTCTTTATATGATTGTGTGTATTGTCATAACTTCTTATCATTCCAAGCAAAGGGAGAGCCTTGCGAAGGTGTAAATATTCTTTTATTTGATAACGAAGAAATGGTATGCGCGCTGCACCATCATTATGTCCGCTTTTCCTCATGCAACAAAAATATTTTTCAATTTACAAAAACAAACGGCGAGCAACTCCATGTAGATGCTACATGAAATAAAAAAAACATCCTATTCTCCTTTATAGAAGAATAGGATGTTTTTATTTTACGCAAATGGTGCAAACCCCAGTGGTAATCGTAATCCAATATATAATACAACGACAAACGCGATAATAAATTGAACCCAGAATGCTCCTGTTTGCTTCTTCTTACTTGTTTTTACAAGAATCATTTCCATTGCAGCAATAACCCAAACACCGACTAACATTTTTAGGCCGTACCACATGTGCATGTTACCTGTTGCTGTTTTCATAATACTTTGGTATAACAAGAAACCAGTTACAATAATGATGATATACACAAGACGAAGCCCCATATGTACACCTTTACCTTTTCTCCCTGCCGTATACATAGAGTACGTCACGAAGAATAAAATAAGTCCCAATGCCCACGCTGTAATATGCATATGTGTTGTCATGGTACCTCTCCCTCCTTTTTTCACACTTTTTCACTTTATATGATAACATGTTCATTTCTTTTTTAGGAAATGTTTCGCTTTTTCCAACTTAAATGATATAATATTTAGAGTATTTACAAACTTCTTGTAATAACAAAAGGGGGAACAATCATGATTCAAACAAAAGACATTATCGAACTAACAGACACATACGGTGCAAATAACTACCATCCACTTCCAATCGTAATTTCTAAAGCGGAAGGTGTTTGGGTAGAAGATCCTGAAGGAAATCGCTATATGGACTTACTGAGTGCATATTCTGCGGTAAACCAAGGTCACCGTCACCCTAAAATTATTAACGCTTTAATTGAACAAGCAAACCGTGTTACGTTAACTTCTCGTGCCTTCCATAGCGATCAATTAGGTCCTTGGTACGAAAAAGTAGCGAAATTAACTCATAAAGATATGGTACTTCCAATGAATACAGGTGCGGAAGCTGTTGAAACCGCTATCAAAACAGCACGCCGCTGGGCATATGATGTGAAAAAAGTAGAAGAAAATAGAGCTGAAATTATCGTTTGTGAGGATAACTTCCACGGCCGTACAATGGGCGCTGTTTCTATGTCATCTAGCGAAGATTATAAACGCGGTTTTGGCCCAATGCTTCCTGGTATTATTGTAATCCCTTACGGTGATTTAGAAGCATTAAAAGCTGCTATTACACCAAATACAGCAGCATTCATTTTAGAGCCAATTCAAGGGGAAGCTGGCATTAACATTCCACCAGCTGGTTTCTTACAAGAAGCATATGATGTATGTAAGAAAGAAAATGTTTTATTTGTAGCTGATGAAATCCAAACTGGTTTAGGTCGTACTGGTAAATTATTTGCATGTGATTGGGATAACGTAATTCCTGACATGTACATACTTGGTAAAGCATTAGGCGGCGGCGTATTCCCAATCTCTTGTGTTGCAGCAAACCGAGATATTTTAGGAGTATTCGAACCAGGTTCTCACGGTTCTACATTTGGTGGTAATCCACTTGCATGTGCTGTTTCTATCGCAGCTCTTGACGTATTATTAGACGAAAAATTAACAGAACGTTCTCTTCAATTAGGAGAAAAGTTAGTAGGACAATTAAAAGAAATCAATAATCCAATGATTACAGAAATTCGTGGTAAAGGGCTATTTATCGGAATTGAATTAAACGAGCCAGCTCGTCCGTACTGTGAAAAGCTAAAAGAAGCAGGCCTGTTATGTAAGGAAACACACGAAAATGTAATACGTATCGCGCCACCTCTTGTTATTTCTGAAGAAGATTTAGAGTGGGCATTCCAAAAAATTAAAGCTGTATTATCCTAACATAAACAAGCTGCCTTCAAAAGGCAGCTTGTTCTATGAAATATTTTATAAACCTCATTCCACATGTTTAAAATACTATTTCACTATATTTCGGAGCGTTCCAATATGCTGTACTGTTACCGTAATCTCATCACCAGCGTGCAGAAACTTCGGCGGTTTAAAGCCTTTTCCAACACCAGCTGGTGTCCCTGTTGCAATAATGTCCCCTGGCTCTAGGGTCATCCCCTTACTTAGGGTAGAAATAATATCTTCTATAGAAAAGATCATATTTGCAGTATTTGAAATTTGCCTAATTTCTCCGTTCACCCTTGTTTCAATATTTAATTGATTCGGGGTTTCCATTGATGTCTTATGAACTAAATACGGACCCATTGGACAAAATGTATCGAAACTTTTTCCTAAGAAAAATTGTTTATGCTTCCTTTGAATATCTCGCGCAGTTATATCATTTATAACTGTATAACCAAAAATATGGTCAAACGCTTTCTCTTTCGGAATTTGTTTCCCTCGTTTTCCAATGACAACCGCTAGTTCACCTTCATAATCTAGTTCATTCGTTGCATGCGGATGACTGTTAATTTTCTCACCATCCCCAACGACAGTTGTTGGCGCCTTTGTAAAAATCATGATATCTTTCGGAATAGACTCCTCTCCACCCATTTCTATCGCATGATCACGATAGTTTTTTCCAACGCAAAGAATATTCTTTCTGGGTCTTGGAATAGGTGCCAATATTTTGACTTCTGTTAACGGATAATAAGCCGTTGTTTTATTTTCGTTTGCCCAATTTACAATTTCATTTACTTTTTCAATAAAGGCATTCCCTTTCTCAATACATTCTAGCATTGTAATTGGAATTGTAATCTTTTCACCTTTTTGCCGCTGTGCTTCCCTTATATGCAACACCGTTTGTTCATTCTCATCCACAACACCAATAAACACTTTCTCATCTTTCTTCACTGTCACTAACCGCAATATTTCCACTCTCCATCCTAAAACTCATACAATGTAATTGTATTCGCATTACCGAGAAAAAAACCTTCTAATACATTGTAATTTTTACAGTATTTTTTACCTTTTGTGTTTGTTCTCTATTTATTTGTAAAATAAATTGTAGAATTTTTGCTTTTTTTATCGAAGCCATTTCTTTTTTATGGAATTTTTGTATAATATGTACTACACATATATACTATACTAAAAAATCTATAAAGAGATGGAGCCGATTCTATGTTCGAGCAAGTAATTGAAAAAAAACGCAAAAAAATGATCTATTTTGCTAAACGTTATGGAATAACTTCTCAAAAAACAGTGCATTGTAGCCAAGAACTGGACAGGCTCTTAAATATTGTTTGGCTTATGCAAGGAGATTTCCACACCGCTTATACTATGAACAAACACACACAATGAAATGTGCATCTTTTATTTAAAAAAAGACACATTTTATTGAAAACGCCCATACAATAATAGAAACGAAGACCTATATTTCCTCCCTATTCTTATTGTATAGAATATATATGTTCTATGATTCACCGTTGATAACAAAATAAAATTTTATTTATGAAAGGTGTTTTCTATGCCAGCGATGGTTGGACATATTCGTATCGTCAATATTGGATCGAGTGGGATTTTTCATATTGGAGATGTATTTGCAATTAGACCGATTAGTTATTCTCGCGCTTTTGCAGGAGCTGGTTCTTTTAATGTTGGAGATAATATTTCTGTATACAACTATCAAAGTTCAACAACTGTCAATGATTCAGACGTAGTCGATCAAGCTATAATCGGTTCTAACTAGAGGAGGCGATTACACTGTGAACTTTTATGTACAGCAAAGTATTATCATTAACAAAATTAAAATAGAAAATATTACAACATCTTCTGTTTTTCAAATTGGAACAGCAGGAAGTATTAAAGCACTATCTAAGTTTTCAAACACTGGTGGATTCACAGCACCCCTTCGCCCTCTTACAGCAAAAGGACAAATTATTTCGATTAAGCCAACATCTGGTTCTTCTTAAGCTCTCCTTATCATAAAAATATATATATCAGCATACACCCTCCCTATCGAAAAGGAGGTTTCATTCAGTGAATCAAGATATATACACTTACTTACACCAATTCCAACAAGTTCTTCAACAACAACAAGAAACAATCCGCGCTTTAGAAGATCAAGTACGTATATTAAAAGAAGAGCTTGCTGAACTAAAAAGCCGCCCCTCCTCTTCTATAGGAAGAGTCGAATACAAATTCGACCAACTAAAAGTTGAAAATTTAAATGGTACGTTAAATATCGGCTTAAATCCATTCGCAACGAAAGGACAACAAATTGAAGATTTTCAAGTAGATACAGAAACATTACATGTCAATCCAGAGACAGCGCCAGAAACAGCTCCCGATTTTTATCAAGGCATCATTCAAGAGATGCACCGCTATTTAGATGAAGAGGCATATAACCGGATTCTTCATTTTGAAAGAGAAGAAAGAACACCACTTGATGATATGTATCGACAAATGATGATTGATGACATAAAAAAACAAATGGAGCATCGACTTCCTTATTATTTATCACAAGTACAGCCTTATGATGACATTACATCTAATCCGCAGTATTTACAAGATGTAATTATTCAAGCAATGAAGCAAGATATTGATAAAGCATTCCTTGCCTTTATTCAACACATACCAGGTAACTTCCGAAAGGAGTAAGTATGTATGAATTTAAACGTTATAAATCGTGAAATAAAAGTTGGGCAGATTAAAGCGAATGGAGTCTCCTCCTCCGCACTTGTATTAATTGGTGATGCCAACCTTCTTATTCTTTCTGCTATTCTCGATACACCATTTGAATCTGTCGTCCAAGGGGCATTTGTACCCCTTGTAACGTCTCTTCCCACTGGCTGAGGCTAAGTTATGTTCCGTCATATTTCAGTTGTCCACAATGTTTCCATCATTTCTATGGGGATTAGCAGCGTAGTTCAAGTTGGTGATGCAAATCAAATAGATATAAAAAGCAGAATACTTACTGTTCATCGAGAATTTCCTTATTATTTAAAAGATGAAGGGCCTTTAGAGGCTTTTGAAATCTTTACAGATGAAGACATTACAATCCCAAAACGATCGACTGATGTCAAGTTGAATATTGTAAATGAATGCCCCTTTATTGAAGTAGATGATATTCTCATACGCTCTCTTTTAAATTCAGGTTACGTTCAAATTGGCTCTGTCGACTATGGATTTAACAATTCTCGTATTATGCAAATCCGCCAATACATTACAAATGACCCTTCTTTAGAGTAACTCATATATTATATACATCATATAAACCCTCTCTTTTTAGGTGGGA
>NZ_JBALQK010000102.1:0-8814 GCF_036965845.1 Bacillus sp. JJ1127
AGCAGTTATGAAGAAGTTACATCAAAATTGGAAATCATTCTTCGCTTCCATGAAAGCATATCAGAAACATCATTCCACTTTTACGGGCAGACCTCGCATTCCCAAATATATCAAATCATCTATGAAAGAAATTGTATTCACGAATCAAGTATGTAAACTCCAAGATAAGTACATTCGTTTTCCAAAAACAAGCATAAAATTAAATATAGGTAAATTGTTTGGACGGATTGGCAATCTCAGAGAGGTACGTGTTTCTCCTGCTTATGGGAAGTTTAAGATTGAAATTGTGACAGAACAATCTGAGCCAGCACTTAAGCATGTGGACAATAATCGTTATATGAGTATTGATTTAGGGATTCATAACATTGCAACCATCGTAACGAATACAGGGGCTACTCCTGTGTTAGTAAAGGGCAATGTCATCAAAAGTATCAATCAATACTACAACAAACAAAAGGCGCATTTGCTGAGTATTCTTCGACATGGAAAAGAACCCAAAGAAGGACCACATACATCCAAGCGTTTAGAGAGGCTTCATGAAAAACGGTTTCTCAAAATAAAAGATCTCTTTCACAAAATGAGTTACCATATTGTTCATTTCGCAGTTCAACATGAGATCTCTATAATTGTCATTGGGAAAAATACATCATGGAAACAAAACAGTGATATGGGAAAAAGACAGAATCAATCCTTCTGCCATATCCCGCATAATCTACTCATTGAAATGATTAACTACAAGGCGAAGCGACATGGCATAATGGTACAAGTCGTAGAAGAATCGTATACAAGCAAGGCATCCTTTTTAGACGCTGATGATATTCCAACCTATGGTGAGCAAGACATTTCTGTATTCAGTGGAAAACGTATCAAACGTGGCTTGTATCGTACGAAAGAAAACAAACTACTGAACGCAGATGTGAATGGTTCCTATAATATCTTAAAAAAAGCAGTTCCAAAGGCNNGGAATAGAGGGGTTGTGCCATCAGGCAGCTGTGTCAACTCCACTCGTGTTAAGCATCTCTTGAAGGTGATACATGAGAAACCCCCACTTCAAGATCCGAAGGAGATAAGTGGCGGGAGTTTTCATGAAGAGTGGGACGAATAATATTGGTGAAGATATTTATGGTCAAAGTATCTGCTGCTTATAATGTGATGAAACGTTCAAAGCATAATACGTGTGTTTTAAATTTTTCATTTAATCTTTAATGAGAAATATTCGGAGAGTATGAACGCATGAAAACTTCCTCTATTCAATTTTTTGAAAATGATATATTTTCCTGAATATCATAATACATTATAGAAAAATGCCGAGAGGGGTGTATGTGATGGGCTTCCCGCCTCAACAACAAAGTAAACCTGGCATTGAATCATTAATGATACCCAGACCTATATTTGATAACCCCAACTACAAACCAGCAGGTAAGCTTATAAATAAGGTAGCGCTTATAACTGGTGGGGATAGTGGAATTGGGAGAGCTGTCGCTGTAGCCTTCGCGAAAGAGGGGGCAGACATAGCAATCTCATACCTAAATGAACACAGCGATGCAAAAGAAACGGAGTTCTATGTCAAAAAGTATGGACGTAGTTGCATTACTATTCCAGGTGATATTGGGTATGAGCAGCATTGCCAACAAGCAGTAATGCAAACAATTTGCCAATTTGGCCGTATTGACATTTTGGTGAATAATGCCGGTGTACTATACATAAGGAACAGTCTACTTGATGTAGATTCGAATCAACGGGCAAGTACCTTTCACACAAATGTTTTTTCGCAGTTTATTCTTACGAAAGCCGCTTTGCCATACATGAATTCAGGAAGCTCCATAATAAATACAACATCCCTTAGTGCCTATGATGGAGATCAAGATGCAATTGACTACGCAGCATCTAAAGGGGCTATTGTTTCATTTACACGTTCACTATCATTGTCACTGGCATCGCAAGGGATTCGAGTTAATGGTGTGGCCCCAGGACCAATTTGGACCCCATTAATTCCATCTTCCTTACCTCCAGAATGGCTTGCCACATTTGGAGATCATGTTCCTATGAAGCGAGCCGGTCAACCGTTTGAAGTGGCACCTGCTTATGTATTCTTGGCTTCCGATGATGCATCTTACATATCAGGACAAATTCTGCACGTGAATGGTGGGGAAATTTTAAATGGATAAATACTTATAAAATTGATATTAATTGTTATTATTCAAAATAATTCATAGTTTTTTAGATGTTTAATGATATATTTGTAGATTTGAAAGAAAGTCGAGATATTTATAAAAAGATGCGAAGTGTCACCCCTTTTGGATATAGTTTGTCTAAAGGGGGCTTTTTATGGTTAAAGGGAAATGAACATCTGATGTTGAGAAGCAGGTTAATATACTGTTGACTGAATATAAAGTTGTTCCGTTAAAGGACCATATTGCTCAGTAAGATAAAAGTATATTTATGTTAAAATAAAGGGAGATTCTGAATAAATGCACTTAAGCTGAAATATACAGATTATTTGAACATGAATATTTAAAATGTAGGGGGAAATATATTGGAAACAATTGAAATGGTAGACTTAGACGAAGGGAATTTAGATGATGAGGGATGTTATTGCCTTCGTAGTAAGCCAAATTCAGCAGGTTACATAAATAAAAACAAATGGCTTATGGGAAGGTTCAATGAAGGTTTAAAGTATATAAAAATAATGGAGAATAGCAAACCGGCAGGGTTTATTGAATATACACCTATTGAATATTCTTCAAGAGTTGTCTATGGTGAAAATTATTTAGTTATTCATTGCTTATGGGTAAATATTACAGGAAAAGGGTATGCCTCAAAATTGATTAATAAATGTATTCAAGATGCTAAGGAACAAAATAAAGATGGCGTTATTGTGATTACAAATCCAGACACTTCTTGGACACCTAGTAAGGATATTTTTATAAAAAACAATTTCATTGAAGTAGATTATGCACCTTATGGTTTTGAATTACTTGTTAATAAATTTGGAAATTCACCCAATCCTTATTTTCCAAATGATTGGGATGAGCGACTTAAACCTTTTAAAAAATTAACAATCCTTCGCACACAGCAGTGCCCATTTGTAGATATATCAACCGATAATGTTGTTAAGGGAGCAAACAAATTGGGTATAAACGCAGAAATTATTTACATAAAAAACAGGGAAGAATTGTTGCGATTTTCACCTACCCCATATGGTATCTATGGCGTCATCTACAAGAATAAATTAATTTCTTTTCATAGACTTACGGTACACTCTGTAATGAAGCGATTAAAAGAGTTAGTTTAATTAACTATAATGTGTTTGGATTTGAGTCAATATTTTGGACACAAGAAAGTTAAGTCTATGCTACTTTTTTAGCTAGATCTTCTATTGCTTGAGGAGTTTTATAGCCAATGCTACTATGGATCCTCTTACGGTTATACCATCCCTCGATGTATTGAAAAAGCGCTGGATTGTTATCCATCGAAAAGAAATAAAATCCTGAAGGAGGAACTAAGGTTATGAAAATCTTTGAATCAAAATCATTGGAAATCACATTTGATGAATCTTCTCCAGCGCTACAGCTGCTCAATCTGTATAAACGATTCGGCGAGTCTATTGCAGTTAATCATATTGACTTAATGGTACCAAGTGGTTCATTCTACGGAGTGGTTGGACCAAACGGAGCAGGTAAGACTACTTCATTGTCAATGGCTGTAGGATTACTAAGACCGGATGGTGGGGATGCTAAAATTTTTGGGGTCGATGTCTGGAGAAATCCAACACATGCTAAAATGCTGGTTGGAGTACTGCCAGACGGGCTATCTATGCCAGAAAGGCTTACTGGACGCGAACTATTAACATATATAGGGCTATTGAGAGGGATGGATGCTAAGAAAGTCGCTCATCGTACAGAGGAACTACTTACAGTACTAGAATTGAACAATGCTGAACAAACGCTAGTTATCAATTACTCTACTGGAATGCGTAAAAAAATCGGGCTAGCTCTTGCACTTCTTCATGCTCCAAAGTTGCTTGTTCTCGACGAGCCGTTTGAGGCCGTAGACCCCATTTCTGCAGCTACTATTAAAAAGATTTTACAGAGATTTGTTGCCTCAGGTGGTTCTGTAGTATTCTCTAGTCACGTTATGGCGTTGGTTGAACAACTGTGTGACCACGTTGCTGTTATCACCAAAGGGCGCGTGGTTGCGTCAGGAACAATGGATTATGTTTGTGGTGAACAAAGTCTTGAAGAAGCGTTCGTTCGGTTAGTAGGCAGTCGTACCGCTCAGGGAGGGGAATTGCCTTGGTTAGTGTATTAGTCCGAATGAAGTTAGCAATACTTAGGCATTCGATGAATGGAGGTAGAGCCGTCCTCTTGATTATGGGTGGATTATTTGGCCTATTACTAGCGATTGGAACTGTCCTGCTTTTTGCCTTTTATCCTACTAATCCTACCGTATCGAAGGATATTCTTTACATTGTCTTTGCAGTGTGGACTATCGGTTGGATAATGGGACCGATGCTCACCGGTGGAGATGGGCTATTACGTCCGGAATATTTCATGTTGCTCCCACTCAACTCCTATAAACTGGCTAGGGCATTACTTGTTGTAGCTTTTATAGGATTAGGGCCACTGATTAGTCTAGTAGCCTTTATGGGTCTCTTGTGGTACGCAGTACGGCTTAATCTAGGGGCAATTATAGTTGCTGTTCCGGCAATTATTTTACAATTAGTCTTTGTAGTGCTGCTATCAAAAGTAGTGATTAGTATCATGGGCGAGACGATGAAATCTCGAATCGGTATGGAGATTGGAGCGATGCTCATTGGTTTTATTATAGCGTTTTTAAACGTAGGTTGGTATGCACTTCCTGCCATCAACTGGATAACAACAAAAAATTCTACTGTACTGTACATCTTCCCGTCGAGCTGGGCGATACTCGCTGTAGATCAGGCTAGTCAATCAAATTGGTTATTAGCTTCTGTTTCTTTAATTGTCCTAACAATACTTTGCGGACTTCTGTTATACATATGGGCGAAATTATTGACAAGAAGTACAACGACAAATTTTACAAAAATAAAAGGTTGGACTACTGCAAAAAATCATAGGAACGTTCTCCGAATCCTTCCAGAAACTAAAATAGGAGCAATAATGACTAAGGAACTACAATGTTGGATAAGGGATCCACAGCGTGGTCGTTTTCTGCGGATGGGTCTATGGACAGGGCTGTTCTATGGCTTCCTAGTTACGATTGCTGGTATACCTGGCTTAATGCCCTGGGCAGGAGTAATTATGATTGTTTTCACAAGTATGTTTGCTTGTAATTTATATGGTTTTGATGGGAGTGCATTGTGGCTGACATTGGTGACTCCTGGTGTAGAACGGATCGATGTACGCGGTCGACAAGGAGCTTGGTTACTGGTTGTCGGTCCAGTTGCCATTGTAGCGACAGTTATTTTTACCACTTCTAGCGGACTTACTTGGGTTTACCCATGGGTGTCCGCATTAATTCCTGCATTACTTGGTGGAGCTGCAGGTCTTATTGTATTGTTCTCGGTATTTAACTTAATCCCTATAACAGATCCTCAAAGGCGAGGGCGTGGTACTATTGTATCCGGTGACGATATGAATGCTGGGAAAATGTTTATAACAACTTGGCTTATGATGGTGATGGTACTAGCAACTGCTATACCTGCTTTAGCAGTTGTATGGATTGGGACATTGCTTCATTTAAATTTCTTACAATGGATGGGTGTACCTACTGGCATTTGTACTGGAGTGTTTTTTGCCTGGTGGTTTGGCCGCATTGCTTATGTAAAGCTTGAATTAAGTGGCCCCGAATTACTAGCTAAAATGAAAAATGGCATGAAAACTCGGCGAAAGGATAGTGAAAAGAAAGTACAAAATAAAGCGACTGAATTACCTAAGAAAAAACTTGCTGTTGTTGTACTTCTTGTATTTATCGGTATCTTTTCTTTGATTCATCAAAGTATAGTACCACTCGTTTTTGAAATACTTAGTATAGACGAAAAAGTGCGTCTTTTCTTTCTTCCACGTTATCTTCCACATACAGTTCGAATTCCTGTAATCATTGTATTTGCTGTATTAGGTCTAGCTTCTTTGTATAAGGCTATATTAATCAAGAAAAAACATGTAAACGAACATCAGAAAGTAAACGATGGCATATAAATGGAAATGGTGATTTTTATAAATTCATTCAAGTCAATGTAATCACAAGCGAATCCAGACAAAATTAAAAGGCATAAGTCAGTACAATACCGAGCTCATCCTCAACAAGCTGCCTAACGGAATACCTGTCTAACTTTATGGGGGCACTTCATTGAGGGTGTCTTTTTTACGACAAAAGCCGACTTGTATTTTTCTATTCGACGAATTGTGACAAAAAAGTTACAACTCTATTTGTTATGATGTTCCAGAAATCTTATATTTTATTATTCGAAGCGAGGTAGAAGAATGATGGTATGAATTTAGCCAAATTAGCTCATAGAGGCTCTGACAAAAAGAAGTATATTTAATACAAAGACTTGAAACGTTCGAAGAAGGAGAATAAGACATGGAAATACAAACCTATAAATATCCTAGACAAAAGATTAATGGGATTTGGTTAATAATTTCTGGAATAGCAACGTTTTTACTTTTAATAAAACATAACGGCTATCCAGATATTCGGCCTTTTATTATTGTTTATGCATTAGGTATGATTTGGCAACTAAACCCTAGAACCAGGAAGAAATTAGCAGTTGGTTCTGGAACAAAGGGGCAAAAAAAATGGTCTAATTTTTCAATGATTCTATTGACTATTTTAGTTGTTCCCATTTTTAATTTTTTTTCGGATGATTATAGAATTTGCTGGTTATTAATTCTTTTAGCTGTAGGCATTCATTTTTTAACCTTTATTCCAGTACATGGGAAATTAATGCTTTTTCTAGCAATCAGTTTAACAATTAATGCAATCATAGGATTATACATTACTAACGTAAGTTTAGATGTCTTTTTTGTAATAGATGGCCTAATAAAAATTTTATTTGGTGGTATTTTTATTAGGTTAAGTCCTGTTAATTTTTAAAAAATATGAGCTAGAAGGTGCAAAATTCACTTTTGCTAAGATGACTGGAAGTAATGTAAAGGGCTTGGAACTCCAAGCTCTTTTATTGAGAATTGATATGTGAATTAACTAAGAAAAGATAGATTCATACGGTAGGGATTATATTGAGAAAAAAATCTTTCTTTTTGAAATTAAATATACATAAGTAATGCTTATCGAAAATCATAATTTATCAATATTTCACTTATTGTATTTGGCGATATAAAATGAAAGAGGATTTAGAAAGTGTTAAAAAAATTATTTGGTTATAGAAGAATTCAAATTTCAATTGATAATGGGAGTGGATTTTATGATTCTTGGTTTGCATCACGCTCAGATAACTATTCCAAAAGGTGCTGAAGAAGAAGGGAAAAAATTTTATTGTGGAATTCTTGGTCTACCTAAGAAAGAAAAGCCCGAATCACTAAAGGGGCGTGGAGGATTTTGGTTAAAAGTCGGAGATAGAGATGTGCATATAGGTACAGAAGATGGTTTTGATCGATTAACAACAAAAGCTCATTTAGCTTATCAAGTGGAGGATGTATCATACTGGAGAAAGGTGTTAGAGCAAAATAACATTCAGATAATTGAAGGAGTACCAATATCAGGATTTGAACGTTTCGAGTTCAGAGACCCATTCGGAAACAGAGTGGAAATGATTCAAGAAATTTAGTTACTCCATTAATTAAATTTGGTATTGATGAAGATAAATATAATTAAAAATAGACAAAGAGCTTAGGGGGAATTTCTAAGCTCTTTGTTGTGATTTATACTGAGAATTCGTTTGATATTTAATTGCGATTTACGATGAGAAGTGGTACGTTTTTTATCGTTTTACACCGCAAAAGTGAACCCGTTAAAATTTTTTCAAAATGGTTTCTTTTTTTCGATTGTCAAATACGAAATTGAAGGGCATTTTTTAATCAATTTTTATTTTAAAGCTACAGAGAAAGAACGGAATGTTATCCTTCATTCTGATATAAGAGAATATTTTAATTCATATTGGTTTCTTGAGATGATTGGCTGGATTGGCAATTACAATATTAGCTTATTTCCTGTAACACCAGGTATTGAACCTCATTTATTTACAAATTGTGTCCGAGATTATTTATCTCTTAAAAAGAGAGAAGAAATATATATCCCAATAGGATTTGAAAGTAGCGGGATGTTAATCCTTATGAACAATCGTACTGGAGAAATTGTTATTGAGGATTTTGAAACTGAAGAGTGTCGGTATCTCAGTACAAATTTAAAGGAACTCATTTCGGAAATAAGCTTCAAATGAACTTGGTATTAGTATATCTGTTAAGGGATGCGTGTTAATGAAAGAGCTTTATCACTCTAAAAAGAAGAAAATTCGAGGTTGGAAACGACATAAGAGAAAGGTAGAAAGATGGAAGCAAAATGTAATCAACATAGATATGAATTACATTCGTGAGCATCAAAGAGATTACGCAAAATTGTGAATTCATCTCTTTTATTCTTTAGTCCGTAGAAACCCTCCTAATTGGTATAACCGTTTATTATTAAACGAAATGATAGATGTGTATCTAAACTGGTATGAAAAAATGACAATGGAAAATGAAAACTTTTACCTGGAAATTTGGTTATATGAACCAGACTTTATAAGTTCTCAAATTGTCGTTTCTTACAAAGATTGTATAAATACTTACAATGATATCTTTGACAAAAAACTTACCACGAAGAAATTTCCATTTC
>NZ_JBALQK010000103.1:0-211 GCF_036965845.1 Bacillus sp. JJ1127
AATATATACTTCATTCAAGTATATATTTTGAAAATATTTACTTTTTTCGAAATTATAATTGTATTTATCAGTTTAGGGATCCCCAAATACATATAACCCCGTCTAATTTTAAGACGGGGCAAAAACAAACCTAATTCCTTCCAAAAAGGAGTTAGGTTTATAAACATTACTTCGTCAATTCAAGATGTGCTCTTAATTTATTTGTTAAATC
>NZ_JBALQK010000103.1:251-6647 GCF_036965845.1 Bacillus sp. JJ1127
TTAATTTATTTGTTAAATCTTATTTTGCTTGATCTGGAACATAATAGTACCAAATGCCGTCAGCTGCTGGAATAATTGCTTTTCTTACTTTTTTCAATTTCAGCCCCTTCCATTTGTTCATTTTGATATAATAATAAAAAACCTATCGATAGAGTCATAGTTATAACTCCATGGATAGAGTTTCTATCGTAAATAAATTATGGGCATCTAACCCACCCTCACATCATACTCCTGACGACGAGCGTCTAAGATAGGTTTCTACCCACAGCAGGACCGAGTGCCTCCATTGATAACGGTTAGGAGACATCACCAGATTTTCGTTTAAAAAATACCAAATAGTTTCTTACGACGAATTTGTTCTGGTTCTTCTTTATAAATCGTTTTGCCACTTATCAATAAATAAAGATTTTCTTTTAATTCATTCATGATGTTTGTCCCAAGTTCTTTTTCAATCATGTCATATCCTGCTCCCAGGTGAAATCCTCTTGATGTTGTGTTATGAGCATCTGATGCGATCATATGTGTTAAATTATGTTCAACAAGTTGTAAGGAGAATTTTTTAATTTTTTTCCCAAAGTTACCAATAAGACTTCCTGCCGTTACTTGTGTTAATGCACCTTTATTCACAAGATTATATAACTTATCTGGCCGCTCGATTAACTCCGCATTACGCTCTGGATGAACGATAATTGGAATTATTCCCTTTACACGTAATTCATATAATAATTGTTCTGCATATCTTGGTACGTGATTAGATGGAAACTCAATTAATATATTTTTATTCGTTTCATTTAAAGTGACGATTTTACCAGTTTCATAATCTTCTAATAGATCCCCGTATAATCTAACTTCTTGTCCTGGTAAGATTTTTAGTGGAATATCATGTTGTTGCAGTTCATGATTTAATTGTTTTACTTGGTGAATAATCGTAGTACGTTCATTTATATATTTTCCATTTTGATGGTGTGGCGTTGCGACAATTGTATGGATTCCTTCCGCTACTGCTACTTGTGCCATCGCTAAACTGTCCGTCACTGTTTGAGCCCCGTCATCAATACTAGGCAAAATGTGGCAATGTAAATCGATCACTATTTCCATCCTCCTTTCAGAAAAGAGATATGCTTCTAACATATCTCGTCTTTTTCATTAGTTAGTACCATGGTAATAATATAAGCTTTGCTCACGTTCACAATCGTTTAGAACAACACCTAATAGTTTACCTTTTGCAGACTCTAGCAATCCTTTCGCTTTTACAGCCGCTCCTTTTTCTGTCGATTCACTACGAACGACAAGAACAGATGCATCACATTGATTTGCCATAATTTGTGCATCTGTTACAGCTAAAATTGGTGGCATATCAATGATCACTAAATCGTACATACTATAGGCTTGTGTAAGCAATTCTTGCATCGACTTCGAACCTAGCAATTCTGCCGGGTTTGGCGGGATTGGACCACATGATAAAAAGTGTAAGTTATCAACGGATGTTTTTTGTATACACGTTTCGAGACTTTTGCTCTGTGTTAACACGTTCGTTAATCCGAAGATGTTATCGACCTGGAACATTTGATGCAGCGCTGGTTTTCGCATATCAGCATCAATGAGTAATACTTTCTTTCCTTGTTGAGCAAAAACAACTGCCATGTTGGCCGCTGTTATCGTTTTCCCTTCACCTGAGTTTGCAGATGTTACGATTAATGATTGAAGTTTTGTATCGACAGCCGCAAATTCAATATTTGTACGAATGTTACGATATTGTTCAGAAATTGGTGACTTTGGTTGCTGATGAGCAATCAGTTGACGACGTTGACGATGATTTTTTTTCTTTTTAAATAAACTTTTAAGAACCAATTGTTTGTCCCCTCACTTTTCTTAATGATGGAGCATGTGATGATCTGCCTGTTTGTATCTCTTCATCCATATGCGTGACATTACCTAGAACTGGTAAACCAAGTAAATTCTCTACATCTTCTTCTTTTTTCACCGTGTTGTCTAAGTATTCCAGTAAGAATACAAGACCAACTGAAGCCATTAAACCAACAACGAAAGCGATCGCAACATTTAACATTGGGCGTGGCTTAATTGGAGATTGGTTTTTAACAACTTCTGCTTCAGATAATATAGTGACATTATCAACGCTCATAATTTTCACAACTTCAGTTTTAAAAATCTCAGTTACCGTATTTGCAATATCACGAGCTAGTTTCGGGTCTTTATCTTGTGCTGTTACAGTTACAACTTGTGAATCTTTTTCATTCACAACTTCAATTTTCTCATTTAAATCTTGAGTTGTTATATTTAAGCCCAGCTTTTCTTTCACTTTATCTAAAATTACAGGACTTTTAATAATAACTTTATATGTATTCGTCAATTGAATATTTGATTGAATTTCACCCAATTGGATTGCTGTTCCGTCTTGCTTCTTCTGATTCACAAGAATTTGCGTTGAAGATTGATAGATTGGTGTCATAAAGAAAAAGCTAATGATAGCACTTATAATAGCTGCACCAAATGCGATTACGAGGATCATTGCTAAGCTTTTTCTTAACATATGAAATAACTCTTTTAAACTAATTGTTTCTTCCATAAGTCCCTCCAACCTTTTGAAATTTTTACATAAGAAAATTATTACATGAATTCTTATATTTAATATTAATAATTTCCCCTTACTATTTTTATTACAACCAATTGTAATTCTACAATATACCCCTATTTCCTCTAAAATTCCCATCAAATTATGTAATCTATATAAGATATTACAAGAAAGAGACTGGTAAATTGTTATCATTTATCAGTCTCTTTTATCCCTTAATAATATGCCTACTGTACTTGATCTTGCTTTCTATCATTTAAAACTACACCAAGTAACTTTCCGGATGCTTTATCTAATATTTGCTTTTCCTTTTTCTCTTTATTACAATATTTCATCTTCCCTGTCATATCCCTTTTATCATAATCAATCATACTAACCCTTTATCCTCAATAAGCGTCGCAGTAATATGATAAAGATGCCCTCTTTTTCATAGCTTTATTATTTATCTATATATTTCTTTACTTGTAAAGTATTCATAACGTCATTATATATAAGCTACCATTATTTATCAATAAAATTCCGAATAATCTGTATTTATTGAACCAGATAAAAAGATCTACTAGTAAAAAAGGGCTGATCGCTATAGCCCACAACTTCCTCAAACAAGCGAAAAAGAACTGCTCGTCTGAGGAATGAAATAAAAAAATAAATCTAACATCACTTTTAGCTAAATCCTCTTCACAAACAAAACCCTACTCCCTCCATTCCCATCATAATTTGTATGTACTGATACTCCATCTACCTCTCCATCACCTGTTTCAATTTCAAATCCAATATCCTGATGAAATTGAATCGATTTTTTATTTACTGGCGAAGTTATCGCTCTCACTATATGACGATTATTTGCACGAGCTACATCGAAAAAATGGGAATATAGCGTAGAAGCAATTCCTTTTCTTCGATACTTTGGATTTGCGCCAATAAAATGAACATATGCTTCATCTGTATATGTTTGTGAGAAAAATCCGCATAAAAAGCCTAGTGTTTCCCCATCCTCTTCAATAATAAAACTTGTCTCTTGAAAATGAACGAAGAAAAGTTTCGGCAGCATATCCGCCATATTTCTCCCGCCCCACCAATCGTTAAGAACGGAATGAATCGTTACGTAATCTTCCCCTTGAATGTTCCTTACTTTCATTTCACTCTTCCTCTCACTCTATTATTTCCTAATTCATACCTCTAACCATTAGATGAATGCAAATACCCCCTATTACATAAAACCATTCTATTCTAATGAAAAGCATCACTTTATAATATTTGCTACTAATAATATTACTTCCTCCAAATTTAAAATTTTGACATATAAAAACATTTTTTATAAAATATTTCAATAATTAGAATATTTAAAATAAAAAGAGGTGAAATGATGAATCAACAAAGTTCAATTCAAAAGAAAGCTTTAATAGCTAGTTTAATTGGCAGTTCTATTTTCTATTAAAAAGGAGGATTACCTAAATGATTCATATTACAGAAGAAATGGTAAAAGACACTTATAAAATGAAAGACTGTTTACAAGATGTAGAAAGAGCATTTCAATATTATATGAACAATGAAATTACGACACCTGTAAGACTGAATATACAGCACTCGCAAGAAGATGCAAACTCTCTTTATATGCCCTCTTATGTAGCTCCAATCGAATTTGCATCTACGAAAATCGTTAGTATCTTCCCTAAAAATACACAAAAAGGAAAAAAGGCACTGCAGAGCTTAATCGTCTTAACAGAAACAAATACTGGTGAGCATGTCGCAACAATTGAAGCTTCCTATTTAACGACGCTTCGCACAGGAGCAATGAGTGGTATTGCGACAAATCATTTCGCTCGTCAAGAATCTAAAATTTGTGCTGTCATCGGCTGTGGTGCTCAAGCACTTGGACAAATACAAGCTGTTATGGAAGTTCGTTCTCTCACTCGTATTCTTCTCGTTAATCGTACCATACAAAAAGCTTTTGAATTTAAAAATCATTTACTCTCCTTGTATCCAAATTGGAACGGAACCATTGAGATTATAGAATCAGCTGATGATGCTGTTGCAATGGCTGATATTGTAATTTGTAGTACAACTTCAACTACTCCTGTATTTGATGGAAAAAAATTAAGAAACGGTACCCATATTAATGGAATCGGCTCTTATCAGCCTCATATGCAAGAGCTCGATTTTACAACATTACAGCGCTCCAACAAAATCATTGTAGATACATTAGAAGGCGTTCAGCACGAAGCTGGAGATTTTCTGATCGCAAACGAAAAAAATGGATGGGATTTTTCAAATATATACAGTGAACTTGGCGACATTATTATGGGTCATAAACAAGGACGGACAAACTCTGATGAAATTACTTTATTTAAATCTGTTGGGGTTGCCTTTTTAGATACAGTAGTGGCTAGTTCAATCTATCAAAAATATACGGAAAAGTTACCTATAAACTGACTCGAATCATGCAATCGTTGTAAGAAGATATGATTTTTTAAAAGAGAAAGGATGACTTTGTCAACAACCCGCCACTTAACACCCTTACGGGTCGTTTGAAGTGGGGGCTTGCGTCTGTCAGAGTTCGACAGTGCTTCTACCCTCATAGAGAGCAACTACGCTTATTCCTACCCAGTAGTGCGAACGAGCAACGCTCTCCTACCTTAGTGTGGTGGAACATAAGGACGGTTGACTTCGCCCTTACTACAAGAGCTATACTCCTGTAGTAACTACACCAATACGTTCAATTCCTTTACGGTGTAGATTCATAGCACCAATACGGTCATCGTTTGACTTGTATTGGCAGTTTTTACAACAGAATGTGTGTAGTTTCTTATTACGATTTGCTTTCTCGATATGCCCACATTTAGGGCAAGTTTGAGAAGTATATTTTGGGTCTACGACAATTACCTTCTGTCCGTTCATTTCTGCTTTATATTCCAGCATCTGACGGAACTGGTAGAAAGTCCAAGAGACAGAAACATAGCGGTCTTTCACTCGTACTTTTTCAGTTGCGGAACGAACACCTGTTAAGTCCTCTAAAACAAACATAGTACCTCTAGGGTATTTATCAACGAGTGCCTTTGTAATTTGATGGTTTACATCAGTTACATAACGGTTTTCTCTTGAACCAATTTGTTTTAGTTTTTTACGTGCAGACGGTGTTTGTCTCATTTGCAACTGTTTACGAGTAGCTTTAAACTTACCACGCTTATGCTTAACAACATTTCCGTTGTAGAAAGTAGTTTTACCCTGACTATCATAAATGGTAGCAAGAAAGTTGATTCCTAAATCAATACCGACAATATTTTTTACATCTACATAATCTAATTCAGTAAATTCTTTTGTCATTGGAATGTGTAAGAGCCATTTTTTATGTTTGTGCACAAGTTTAGCAGTACCAAACTTCCAAGTATTGTTAAAGTATTTTTTCATAGCTTTGCGTTCATAATTCAACCTAAGACGACCATCAAGTGTATTTACACTAAATCGGCTTTGAGTTAGTGAGTAGTCACGATTCCAAACAAGGTCATATTCTGGAAGTTTAAATTCAATTAAAGACCATTCATGTCCATTTGATTTAGCTGACTTGTATCGAGCAATCACTGTTTTCATAACAGATTGAGCCATTTGACTTTTTAGTCCAAACTGATTTCGCAAATTAGAATAATACAAGTTATTCAAGTTTACTTGATTTAGATTTTTTGTTTCAAAGATATGTTTTGATAACCAATTACAAGCCTTACGATAAGCGTTAGTTGTTATCTTTAGGCTTTCAGCTTGATTGCCAGAAACGTAGATTTGTATTTTCGCAGTAATTGTAGACATTA
>NZ_JBALQK010000104.1:0-3972 GCF_036965845.1 Bacillus sp. JJ1127
CTTCTATGCATGGCCAGATACTCTCTCCCACCTAAAAAGAAGGGGGGTATGTCGGTTTTTCAATTGATGTATATATAAACACATACTTTTCAATTTCTTTTTCAGTACATACAGATGATATTCCATTATACTTAAGATACGCTAGCATTATTTAATAAGAAAATAATCTTTGTCATGCGTGTTAATTAAATAACCCTTAACCCCATTTATCTCCATTATCTCTCTATATAATTGTTTAATCGATTTTCCCTCTATATATTTACCAGTTACAACATCATTTTCTACTAAATAAGAAAAAATAAGTGCACCTTCTTCTTTCTTATCACATTGCACATAAAACGACGAAACGTACGTTTCATTTTCTACTTGAAAATTCCCGTTTTTGGCATCGTAACGACCTTCCTGTAATGCAATGATTGACTGCCGCATATCATATTTCCCTAAATCCATATATATTTTCCCATGACTATATTTATCAATATTCCAGTCAAGTACTCTTACCACTTGTGCTAATACTGTATTTGTTACCGATTCTATATACTTCACTTTTCTCACCTACCTTTTCCATCGATTTGTTAAATCATTCTTGTTTAATAATGCAATAATCACTTCTTTTCGTATTAATAATATAAGCATCTTTTCCCTTCACCTTAATCACTTTTCTTGATACACGATCTATTTCTTTTTCATGAATGCACATACCTGTTACTTCATTTTGACTTGTTACCCATGAAAGTATTACTGCATGTCCATAACTTCGAGCTTGAAAATGTTTTCCTTCTATTTCTTGATCAACCGAAAATTCCTTTGTATAAAATGAAAGCATTCCCTTTTGAATCGTCACCTTTTTCTCACAAAATCCCTCATTACCTAATATACCTGCAATAGTATAATATTTCGAATCATTTTCGGCATCAAACATACTTTCTAATAACTCATCAAGCATATACAATCCCCCCTTATCTTGTAACATGAAGATTTAGCATCCATTAAAGCAATTCCGGCAAAAAACACTAAACTTTCTATAAAAAGAAAAAATGAATAGTAGCTTCCTCTCTATTATTTAATCTTCTTTTTTCATATGTTTAGTAGGATTCCCCATTTGATTTCTCCATCTTGCGAGACAATATTTATCTACATAAGGTAGCACATATTGCTCTATAGCTGCCTGAATCTCAGTATCACTTATGTTATATGTACAAACAAAAAATTTTTCTCCACTTTTTGTATAAATAATTAAATCTTTAAAAACTAATCCTCGCAGCCTTTTATTATGCCAACCAATATACATATTTTCAATTTCTGAAAAATATACGACTCTTTTTTTACAAACAATTCCATTTGAAGTTATTGTAAGTAATGTCTTTCTTCTAATCACAACCGTTAAAATTTTCATTAAAATACTTCCAAAGAAGGACAATGTAATGATCCCCATAATAAAATAAGGAATTCTTAACAACCAATGCTCATCTGAAGGACCTATAAAAAGATAAATTCCCACTGCTACCATAATGAAACCACAAATAATAGCACATCCTGCATCAAAATTACTAAATGTAACCTCAATGCCCTTATTTGTCTTTTTTATCGATTTATCGTTCATTTCTTAATCCTCTCTATTTTGACTGCACTACATTGCGTTTATACATATCCATGTCTTTCTTTACATATGTACCAATTACATTTTGATTACACTCTCTTACTTCAAATTTCTGATCTACATTGTTTTTTGTAATAATCCAAGTATTTTCGCTTCCTTCAACAAAAAAGTATGCATTTTTTACTACCGGCTCTCTCTTTTCGTTAAATTCAAAAACGACTATACTATTCATAAACCCTTTATTTTTACAAACGTCTGTTGAAAATGCTGCTATGTATCTCATATCTTTGCCAAAGCGTTGTAGAAATCCATATAAAGATTGTGGATCACGATCCACTATATTCAACATTTCATCGAATTCTTCTTCTGTGAAGGTTAAAATGGACTCTTCTTGAACATCATTTGTTGTAACGTTTAAATACTCCCCAACTATTGATTGGACTTCGTCTTCACCTATAATAGAAAACGTATGGATTTGGCTATCATATAGCAATGTGTGCTGAATCATCCCATTTTCACCAATATGAATGGACGTAGTTTCTTGATTTTCGCTGTCTACAAATTTGGATATTTTCAAAGAAGACTCTGAATAGTGTAAAGACGAAATAATTTTTGCAATTTTCTCTTTCACCTTAAACTTATGGTTTTCATAACTAATGTAATCTTTCGACAGTAATGATCGACAAGCCGCTTGAAATACAACTTCTAAACATTCATCTGACATATCTCCAAAAAAAGTTTGTTTTAATGCTATCCCATTTTCAAATAACCCTTCACTGTAAAAACAATATATTAGTTCATCAACTGTTAATGATATGGCTTTCATATACTATCCCATCCCGTTCTTGTTCATTTTTGATATTAAAATGCAAATTTCTTAAAGAAATTTTTCCCCTTATTTACTAAAGACTTAGCTGAATCTTCCACTTTATTTACAAAATCCCCTGCTTTTTTCAATGTAGAACCTGTCACTTCAATAGCTGAATGGATTGGTTCTTTAAATTTCACAGCCATATTTTCAGCAAATCCAGCTGTTTTTGAGGCAATTTTATCCGATACAAATCCTGCAAGAAAAGATCCTGCTGCCGCTCCAACTACTGTACCAACTGGTCCCCCAATAAACGTCCCAATCGTTCCTCCAATTACTCCACCAGCTGCAATAACGCCACCACCGACAATTGTATTATTTACCGCTCTTCCAACCGCTTTTGCATTTTCTCGTTTTAATACAGCTTCATTTCCACCATATTTTCGATAGTTATCAAAAACATTCATTCCTAATCCAACCGTTTCTCCTGCGGCCGTAACCAATACTCCAGAAATAGCATTAGATTTTGCAAATTTCGCTCCAGTTTTCAAAAGACTTTCCGCATCGGTTTTCATTGCTGTTTTCATTGCACTTTTGAATCCATCACTTTTATAACCCTTTTTAATGTTCTCAGCTGCATTACTATAGTCGACAATTACCTTTGGATAAAAATTCGTTAGTTTTTTTGCAATGAAATCTCCTACATGATAATCTTTATACTTTTTTCCTAAACTTAAGGGATTCAACCAAAAACGAACATAATTTTTAAATCTAGAATTTTCAATTTTACTTATTGCTCGCATATAATCATCCTGATATTGCACACCCCATTTTACACCTTCTTTCACAAACTTAGGAAACCCCGTCCTTGAAGCGGCTAGCGTTAATAAAGATGTAGTACCAGCTGCAGTGAAATTTCCCCATAGTTCATTAAATTTCAATAACTTTGCTAACATACTATCTGCTTCTTCAAATTGATCAGCTGTCTTTCTAGCATATGATTCTGTTTTTGATATTTTACTTACTAGATTATTTTCTGCCTGATGTGTAGTAGCATTTTGAGAAACTAACCCAGTTATGCAATTTTGGAAATACGGACTATAATATGCCATTGAAACAACTTCATTCATTTGACTTCTTAAATTCTTTGATAGATTTTCTATGTACGTCATTTCTTTAACAAAATCATTTGCCATCGTTTGAACACTATTTACATCAATCGAAATCTCTCTTCCCATATTCATTTCCCTCCCCAGTTAACACCTTTATTTTCCGTGCACTAATTCGTTATATATTTTTTCTATTTGGATCGCAGCACTTCGCAATGCAGCGCTTGTATTCATTAATTCTTGTGCATAATTACTATATGCTAATTGAATCTCTTGATACTTTTGATCAAACTTTTCTCTTTTTTCTCCGACCCACTTCTCTCCATTTGATTCAACTGATGCCTTTAACTGGTTTTGGGATTCAATTACTTTACTTGCAGCTTCACTATACATGTTAGCTAACGCGGTAAAACGACTTATATCCATTGTAAACCTCCTTCTATATAAATCCATTT
>NZ_JBALQK010000104.1:4083-10023 GCF_036965845.1 Bacillus sp. JJ1127
CTCTCCCACCTAAAAAAAGGGGGTTATGTCAGTATTTTAATTGATGTATAAAACATTCCTTCATTTTCATTTAGAAGTTCACCATCTAAAAAATGGTGAACTTCTAGCATTCTATTTGTACTGTTTTAATCCTTCAACTGCTTTTTCACGAATATCTGATGGGATATTTGGATAATTCTTTCCATCAGCTAAGAAAGCGTAATAGTTATATGCTTGATCATGGTGGTTCGCTTTAAAACTAGCATTTGCATTATCTAATAATGTTTGTGCCCAGTTTCCTAGTAAATTCTTATCTGGATGTCCTGTCACAATTGCACGGTGTAAATGCGCAATTGCTGTGGCAAGTTCCTCGTTGTTTTTCGCAAGTTCCTCGTTATTTTTCGATTGTTCATACTTCTTATACATTTCATTTGCTATATAATAATCATTTAAATATTCAATACGTTGTTTTAATGATTCTTTATTTTTATATTTCATGTGTTGATCTGTTGAACCTGGTGTTTGATAAATTAGTTGATACAACTTTAATGCTTCTGTATATTGTTTTGCTTCATAAACTTCTGCTTTTTCCATTAGTTTATTTAACAATTTTTCATAGCTAGCAAAATCATATTCACCACGGGCATAAGCTTGACCGAAATAATACAAAGCATTATACTCTTCGTTTGGTTTTGTATATACTTGAAGCGCATAAGTCAATAATTCAATGCCTTCCATCTTTCCAGTAGCATATTGTATTTGAGGAATCATCCGCTCATCTTTCCCAATCCGATTATCGATATCAGAAAGTTGAGAGATTAATCGATATGCAGGAAATACTTTTTGTTCCCCTTTTTCTTTCCAATCTGATGTCCCGCGTATTTCATCCCAAACTCCATCAGCCTGGCCTCGCAATATTTTTGTATAATTTACTAAATTTATCATTGCACGCTCAGATGAATTATTATTACGGATAGAATTTGCCATATACATAACCGCATCGTAATAAGCATTTTCTGCAGCAGCATCATTTGCCTTTACTTCAAACACAAGTGCCATAGCCTGTTCATTTGCTTTATTTTTTTGATCACTTGACAAATGATTCACATTTGTAAAGAAGTGATAGTTTTGAAGCGCATCTAGTGGATTTGCGACTTCATCAGATTGGATAACTAAAGCATTTACTGCCTTTCCTAATAGCTCTTGGAGCTGCGCCAGTTGTTCATCTGTATGAAGCGGATAGTCAATCCATTGATCAGCCAAAGTAATAGCTTTCTTATAATCTCTTTTTTCCTCATTATCTATATATTCCTTTATTGTCACAATTACATCCTCAACTGGACTCGATTGTGCAGCTTTTATATCTTTTCCTTGCTCATCTTTCTTTTTATCTTCTTGTTTTGCAGCCTGTTCTTTTTTATTTTCTTGACTCACGGTCTGCTCTTTATTTGTTTTTTCTGTTTTTATTGCTGATTCTTTCTGTACGTCTCTTCCTGCCATTTCTTTCACTTCACGTTCAATTATCGTATCGAACATACTTTGGATATGTTCTTTCGACTCTTTTTCAACCTGTGGATCAACACCTTTTAATAAAGATGTTAATAAATAATATTTACTTAAAGCTTTATTGAAAGAACTTGCACTGGCAGGATTGGATCTCCAAGCATTTTCATCCATTTGTGCAGCATTAAATATATCTGTAGATAACTGCTTAATTTCTTCTTCTTTATTATTAACAAATCGATCCAGCTCTGGTGCAGTAGCCATATTACTGTTTAATACATTCATTTGATTTCGAATATAGAATAACATATTTTCATCTGAATGCTTCCTAGTTAAAATTTGGTCTAAATTTTGCTTTCCTAATAACGCTTGTGCTTTTAGTTTTGGACTAGAAATTGTATTCGTTTGCGAAAGCAATACTAAATCTTTTTGATCCGTACTGTTTGATAAATTCTTTAATTGCTCTTCTTTTTGTTCCTGATCATAAAAATCACTAAAGAACACCGTGCTATATGTTTCATTTGTTTCTTTTATGTACCAAGATATCATTTTATCTCCTGTATATGGAGAAATACTTATTATGACATTTGGTTTAGCTGGTCTTGCATCCCCATGGCTTGGTGTATCTTCATTTTTTCCGCCATTCTCTTCCTGATTTCCATCGATGTTCCCATTTCCTCCATTATGGCTATTGTTTCCACCTTGGTTCCCGCCATTTTGACCCTCATTTCCATTAGGTATAACAATTGGTGGTTTCTCCCCTTCAATAGGTGGGGTTACAATCTCACCAGGTTTATTATCCACGCCTTTATTATCCCCCGTATTCACCGGTATAGGTGTAGGTGTTACCACAGCCGGTATAAGGTTCTCTCCCGGTTTCGTATTACCATCCAATTTTATTTCAGGCTCTTTCTTTTCTACTTGTATTTCGTTCGGATTATACACAATTGGTGTAATTGGGGATTTATTATTACTCAAAAGGTCAGCTAAATTTACTTTTCCTTTTTCCCCATCAGCCTTGTTTTCTTTTTTCCCTGCTTCTTCTGAGCTATTCGAAAACATAGAAGGAAATCCATTATTATTTCCAGTTATCCGATCTTCTTTTTTCTCTGTATTACTCGCAAGTTTTACTGGTTCCTTATTCTCTTTTGCAAAGCCTTTATCATATACGATATAACCTGATGTTCCTAATAACGCACACGCCATAGCTGAGATGGCAACTTTCTTCCCTGTCTTACTATCCATTTCCCGTATCTCTCCCTTTACTTATTGAATCCAACCATTACTTTTAAGTTCCGCTAGTTTTTCCTGTGCAGCTTTTACTTCTGCTTCATTTTCATTCGCTTGAACGGTTTTCTTTAAAAAACGGCTAGCGTCTTCATATTGTTTCTGTTTGATCTTAAACATCCCGTATATAAAATTGACATGCGGGTCTTCATCATTCTTTGCTAATGCTTCTGCAAAATAACGATCTGCTTCTGTTCCCTGCCCTGTTTTATCGTGTAATATCCCTAAGTTTACAAGAACGTTACTATCGCGAATTCCTAGATTCAGTAATTCGTTATAAACGTGTAAAGCCTGTTTATACACTTCTCCACCTTTTCCAGCATCACGAGTTTCATAAAACTGTCCAAATTCATAATATACGGTGCCCAGTTGATTTAATGACTCAACATCTTGTTTATTTTTTGTTATAGCTGAATCTAAATATTGAATTGCTTCTTGATAGTTTTTTTCTTTTTTCGAACTATCAATTAAATTCGTCTTATTCCATAAAACATATAGGTTTGATAGTTCAATATAATACGTCGTTTTCTTTTGATCCAATTGAATTGCTTCTTTTAAAAATTTTTCCGCTTTATCTAGTTGTCCTGTAACTTCACATAATTGTCCTTTTAAATAAGACACTGTTGCTTTTTCTTTGGTTGTTTCTGTCTTCATCTTAACGATGGTATCTTCCGCTTTTTCAAACTCTCCAATTTTCATAAGACTAACAGCCAGATCTCTCATTGCATCACTTTCATAAGCTCCAATGTCTTGTCCTTTTTCATTTATTACCTTTTCATAATACGGTACTGCTTCTTTATAATTTTTAATGCGGAAATTTGCAGAAGCTAATAAATACAGCATCTCTTTATTTGTTTCATCAATTTCCCGATCTTTCACTAATTTTGTTAAGTAATCAATTGCTATTTTATTTTTTCCCTCTGCGATATAAATGGTTGCTAGCTGTAAATATGCTTCTTCCTTCTCTTTTACCGTAAGAGCTTTCACAACATTCTCTTCCGCTACTTTATAGTTACTACTTGCATATGCCTTGCGCCCATTCTCCATATAGGCTTGATACTTTGTATTTGTTGAATATAAGTAATAGGCAAACCCACCGCCTCCAATTACCAAAAAAGTGGAGCCAACAATAATAATGTTACGTTTATTCTTTCTCCACCACTTTACAAAAGAAGATGGTTCTGTTTCTTGTTCATATGTAGCTAACGTTAAGGGCTGATTAGATGGTTTAGCATTTAAAATCTCATCATCAATGTCATAATCTACTTGATTATTTTTCTTCTTTCTATTTTGCAAAATACTATTTGGCACCGTTTCATGTAGACTAGCTACTAATTGTTCGGAACCGTTCTCTTCTTTAGACTCTAATTCTTTAATGATTTGCTGTATTTCACTTACAAGTGCTTGATCAAGGTTTGGAAATTGCATGATCCGTTTATAAACAAAACAAGCCATACTTGTATGATTTTCCAGCTCCAATTGAGTCGCTAATTCCAAATAACATTGTAATATGGATTTTTTATTATCTTGATGCGGCTGTTCTTGCAACAATTCTATTAGTGTTTTTAGCTCTTCTTTTAAAGCTTTCGTTACATGTTCAAGACTACTAATCGCTGTGTACTCATATAAAGCTGCTTGGGGCATTCCTTTTTCTTCAAATAATCGTGCAATTTCCAAACATTTCGATAAAAAAACAGAGTTTGATACTTGCTGATTTGTTTCTTTATCATGTTCAATAACTTCCTCTAAATCACTTAAAACTTCATGCCACTCTGTAAAACTTGGGCATTCTTCAAAACGATTACTTTCCCATGCCTGCTGCAATAAACTTGTAACTCGAGTCCCCCAATTGGTTTGCAAAGAGTGTAACAGCAAATTATACCTTTCACATGACGTTTGCATTTCTTCTGCTTTAAAATAACTTGCATCTGCCCATTTTTGCTTTCGAATATCTTCATCACACCAAGCTAATATTTCAGATAGTAAAATAGCTCCAGAGAAGCGATCAGCTTCTTTTTGCCATACTCCCTTTTGTAAGTATATTGGTGCATATCCGGCTGACCCTGCTGGTAATAGGGAAGGTCGCTCTATTTTAGGTCCATACATTTGCTCAATATCTACCAACTCAATGATGTATTGATCTATCATTTGTTCTTCAGTTAAATATGGAATAAGAATATTGCTGGAAGACAAATCGTTATGAGCAAGTTGCTCATCTTCCATTTTTTTTAATATTTTCAAAAAGGCCTTCATAAGCTTAAAACAATCTTGTTTTTCAAGAAGTCTTTGTTCTTGTAATATATCAGCCCATGTTGGTCCATGAATCCAAGGCATAACAATTGCATTTACAAGATCCTCTGATATTTCAATCACCTCAGCATGTTCGCTTTTTGTTACAATATACCGAGATCCCACTTGAAACCCTGCCATTTTTGAAAGTGTATTCAAAAATTCTAATTTATGTTTTTCTTCTCGATACCGATTTTTAAAAACTTTTAAAGCAATCTTTTCACCAGTTTGATCATTTTGTAATTGATATACAATTCCTTGTCTTCCTTCTTGTCCATAAGGAATATCAATCCCAAACACAGCTGGATGTTTCGTAAATCGATATCGTTTTCTATTTAAAATGATGCTTTCTCCTACTTCCGGTCGAAAAACCATGCTATCCCCTTACTCTCATTTACTTATTATTGTAAGAAAAGACTAGGAACAAATCCAAGGCTACTGAAAAAGTGTCTACTTTGAGTAAACAACAGAGCTTTCATCAATATACAGAAATCAAAAAGAAGATAACCCTCTATATATAGTAGGCAGTTATCTTCTTTTTCTTTTTTAAGGAGCTTTTTCAGTGCCCTCACAAATCCTGGTCTTTTCTTCCTTTGCAAATCAATATGTATTATCAACTGTTTCGAATTTATTAGCAATACGATTCAGTTCAGAAGCAATCCCCTCGATAATACGAATATACTCTTGCATACTAATTTTAGAATTATCGAATTCTTCTCTGAACTTACGTTGTGTATTACCTGCCCAATTTTCACCTAAGAAGTTAATTTGGTTATCTAAATCACGAATTTGTGCTTGAGCTTCTTGAGATGCTCTAGTGAAATGGTTAGCAATGTCTTTCATTTGTTCTGGTGTAATTTTAATATGCATACTTTTTAATCC